>CAYUWD010000001.1:0-62358 GCA_964448235.1 uncultured Bacteroidales bacterium
TTCCAGGTTGTGGAGCTAATCTGGGTTGCGGCAACGCCCACGTTGAGCAAGACATTCTAAGTTTCCCCACTCAGTATTGCCTTCAACATATGGTATAGGTGTACCATCCGGATAGTGAGTAACTTTAAGATTTTCTGCCATCCATTCTTGTTCTCCAATTATTACAGTTGGATAAGTATTTCCGTCAATATCTGTTACACTCCCACCAATATTACTTGATACCCATAAATAATTATCTTTTGATTCAATATCTGTTCCAAATTCATTCTCAACGGTAAGGCTAATGTCATAGGTTCCCATAATGGTATAAATATGAATTGGATTTCGGTCTGTACTAGTTGATCCATCTCCAAAATCCCAAAACCAAGTTTCAGCGTTGTTTGAAAAATCATAAAACTGGACTTCTTGATTTATATATGTTAATGTATTGTCAGCTGTAAATTCTGCTATCACAGGAACAACTTCATCATAAACATCAACTTCAATACTAGCTTCGCACTCATTTGCATCTTTTACATAAATGATATGTGTTCCTGTTACAACTACTGTAAAGGTATTGTTAGATGAATAGCTAACTTGATCATCAATAGAGAATTGATACGGTGCCTCACCACCAGAAACACCAACCTCAATTACATTACCCATCACATTAGTATTGATTATTAAATTTGTATTTTCACAAACATCCGTTGGAGCTACAAAGCTTTCCGATGCATAACAACCTGCATCATCACGAACCATAAATAAATATGTTTCACCATTAACTATACTAATTTGTGGTACAGTTGAACTAAAACTAATACCATCTGTAGAATATGTATAAGGTGGTGTTCCCATAGAAGGTATTGGCTGAATAATTCCATCTTCTTCCGATACGACAACAGATAATGATGTTTGTGAACAATCGTTTGATTCTGTATATGCAGAAATTATAACAGGTGAATTATTGATATTATGTCCATCACAATCTAAAACAGAAACATCCAATTGAGATTCCTCAAGTCCTCCTGGTGTCCATGTAACACTTGCAATTCCTTCAGAATTCGTAAATACATTTATGCTATTTACGGTTCCACCATTTTGAGGCTCAAAGTGTACAATAGCTCCAGGCACAATAATTCCGTGGTTTCCAATTACCTTAACAGTAATTTCTTGCTCTAATTCATTACCTTCTGAGTAGATTTGATTGTTACCGGAAACAATCTCTATATTATGAGGAAACTGAAGGTTGTAAAATCCTTGTTCCCAAGTTTTACTAACATCAAATAAAGTGTAGCCTAATACTTCTGCTAAAGCCCCTACAGTTAATTCACCACCAATATCCATACTTGCCTGCCAATTATCATTATAAAAGCAAAGGTTAAGCTCTTCTGTTATTCTTGCGTCAATATATGGTCCAACAATGCCATAAATTTTAAATGTAATGTTTGGTCCTATATCAAAGTGCTGTGTCAAATCTCCTGTGATCTCAAAAGTATTATCTGTTTCAACAAATTCTTGTTCATCATAGATATAATCCCACTCACCGTCTTCATACTCTACTGCTGCAACATATTGTGATGTTTTGTTATATGAATGTGTTGCTTCCATTTCAGCACCAACCTCAATTGAAAGATTACCATCCACTTTAAACTCAGCTAATATCCAGACAGGAACTCCACCAATTAAAAATACAATATTTTTAGGATAAGAAATAAGTGTGTAATGATGATCCAAGACACTTGTAGATGCTGTAGCTGATAGTACCAATTCATAATTTCGTTCAATAATTCCATTATACATCCCCATTTTAAATGACTTTAGTCTAAGCCTCTTATAATCAAGATCTGCTCTGAAATTTGGATTAAAAGAATATGAACCGTTTAGTTCTAGCATTATATTACCCAAATCAAGTATTGTCTGATTGAATTCTAAATCTATCAATGATCCACCGTCTTTCTCAGACATATTATTAATACTTACACCAGGGTGTACATATGTAGGTTCTGAATCAACAATGTAATAGTAGTTCCCATTTTTAAGTTCCGGATTTGAAATCAACTCTGCACGTGTCGGCATATGATTTAGTCTTTTGTATGATGATTTTTTTGATCCGTTTAAACTTGTGTCAAGACTAAATGCCTGTCCTACATCGAATGCTCCGTATTTAGTAATATCTTCTAAACTAGATTGAACTGTTTGCATTGTGTAAACATCTCCCACATTAGTAAAAGACTCTACTTTGCGCATAAAACCATTATTGATTAGTCCTAATAAAACTGTAGAATCTGTAATCTCAGGAACAGGATCGCTAAACTCAATTACATACTCTCCAGCTTCTAACTGTCCTGCATCACTTGTTAGGATATCTGTTTCATCAACAACTACTAATTCATCTATATAAATATTTTCTCTAAATTGAATCTCAATAGTATCAGAACTAGTACCACAAACATTGGAAACTTCCCAAACAACCTGATAAATTGTATCTGTTCCATCAAATGCAGTATAAGGATCTGAACTGTCCGTAAACAAACCTCCATTTCCGCTATAGACCGACCAACTTCCACTTGATGCACTATTTGTGCTTCCCATCATGACAACACTATTTCCCGGCACAATTCTATCTGCACCTGCATTTGCTATTGGTTTTAATTGTACATGGCTTACTTCAGAATATATTGGAGGACATTCCGCGAATCTTACCATAGCTCTAAAATATTTTTCTTCATTAGGGAAATACTTATAAATAGTATCGTTTGCTCCATGAATATTAATCCAATTTGTGTTATCTAATGAACTTTGCCATTGTACTGTACCGTACTGATAATTTGATGTCTTTAAAACTATAGTATCACTATCACCACACACATCCACAGTTTGTGCAAATATGCTTGAATTTGCTAAAAATAAAATGCAAATTATATATATTATTGATAATACTCTTTTCATAATCTTAATTTTTGCTTATTACAATTTTGGTTGATACTCGTCCAACTTCAGTTGATAAACTCACCGAATAAACTCCAGGTTGTAGGTCTTTAAAATCGAATGCTTTTACACATTTTTTTGACTCACTAAAGAACTTTTCTTGATACAATAATTGCCCTGAAGCATTTACAATTGAAATTTCAAACCTACCAAGCTCTACCTTTGAATTGATTTCCAATTCAAATTGACCGGTATTTGGATTTGGTAATACAGTTACAGATAAGTTTTCATTTTGCATGAATTGGTTTTGTTCAATACTTAAATTTGAACATGGATTTGGCAGTTCTAAACTGACTGATGTTTGTGCTGAAAGAAACTTCACAGCAATAAGTAAAATTAAAATAGATATTGTCTTTTTCATAATATAATTTTCTAGTTTTTAACACACCTTACAGATGTGCCATAAGACTTGTATGTAGTTGTAGTGCTTATGTGGTTATTATACTGATTCATATGTTTTACCCTTGCTTCAGTTGCTGTTGAATTGGTGCTAGTCCACCAACTTGCAATGTCACCAGCACCTTCAAACTCTCCAGGGTCTGCAGTTCCTGTACCCCAACTTGATCTTCCTCCTGTCGGATAGGCAGCAAAGCCATAATAGTCATATCCATTACCTACCGCTGTGTTCCATCCGGAAGTTGATGCTATTGCTTTTTGAACATCATAATATAATCCATTAGCATTAAGGTCATCAAAAATATAATAATTTAAAATATCCCATTCGTCTTCTGTTGGTAAATGCCATCCATTAGGACAAACTCCTTGTACCTGATTACCAGTAGATGGAACACCATTAGTTGCAGCAGCATAAGTGTATAATGCACCATAACCTGTTGCATAAGATGAATTATTATTATAAAAACAATATGCTTTATCTGTATCATTATTCTCAAGATCTCCCCAATCTAAGAAATCAGTAACAAGAGGTATTGGAGTCCCATCAGAATAATGTGTTGATCTCAAATTTTCGGACAACCATTCTTGTGTGCCAATTACGACACTTCCATAGTTATTCCCATCATAATCTGTAACACCTCCTCCTTGCGAATAGAAGGTAGTTGTTGTGAATTGAACCTGATTACCATAAGCTGTTCCGTTAGCATTTGTTGCATAAGCTCTCACATAATAAGTTTGTCCAGGTGTTAAGTCTGATAAGGAGGAAATGAATACTCCGTTTCCAGAACCATTACTCGTTACTTCATCAGATAAATCAGGATTTGAACTTGTACCATAGCAAACTCCCCGCTGTGTAACACTAGAACCACCGCTAGAGGTAACATTACCTCCAGTTTGAGCCCTAATATGTGCAATATCTGTTATTTCAGTTGTTATTACGCTTGGAATACCTGTGTCCCCGGTTGTAAAACAAATTTCATTTCCATAAATTGTTCCGTAATAGTAAGTTGCATAAGCTCTTACATAATAAGTTGTATTTGTTTCTAAGCTACTTATATAGGAGTTAAAGCTACCAAAATTATCTCCCTCATTACTATAACCAATATTATTTTCAATAGTTGGGTATGACTGATTACTCCAGCAAATTCCATACTGATAAGCATAACCACAAACATCACTAACCTCTCCACTGCAATAAGCACTGTTATAATCAATATCTGTTGCATTATTTGTTATGACACTTGAACCGAAGGTTGTAAAAGAAATATTTTCTCCATATGCCGTACCGGCTCCATTTGTTGCATATGCCCTAAAATAATAAGTAGTTGATGGTAATAAATATCCAACAAGCTTATCGAAATTTCCAGTTCCTGACCCACTAGCTATAATCTCATCATCAATAGTAGGATAAATATGAGTTGCATAGCAAAAGCCCTTATATGTTTCGTCATATAAGTCTAATGAAGAAACTACATTTCCATGTAATCTTACCGAATAACAACTTAAATCACTAACTGATTCTGTAATTACTTCTGGTAATAATGTCCCAAATTCTAAATATACTATATCATTATTTTCTGGTGTTAATTCGATTGTGTGACTTAAAAATAAATCTACTCCCAATGTCCCTGTTAATGGGCCTGAGAATGCATAAATTTCTACAACATCTCCCGGTTGATATGACCATCCACTTTTTGAGTCAGAAATATTTTTAGTTGATAGCGTATTCTCTTTCATATTTTCTGAGAATACGTATTTATCACCTAAATCCAAAAGTTTGAAAGAATTACTTGCCTGTTTTGAATCTACTCGAACTATAACCGGACAATTATTAGGAATTTCTAACTCTATTTGATCAGAACCACTTGAAACGCTATATGATTTCTGATTAAGAATCTGACCAGCAAGATTGATTACTTTTATTGACAAATTATCAGATTCAATAAAATTTGTCTGTAGATAAAATCTATTGTTTATTACGTCTATATTTAATAATCCAGAATCAAAACTATTATCTAAAATTCCTACTGACAAACCAAATGTCCCGGCTGTTAGATTCACATCAATACTACTTAAGTCTGTTCTTAGTCCTGCAGTAGTAAAAGACAAATCTGAACCATTAGAAATATTTTCTATTGTAATATGATCAAGACTTATTGGATCTGGAGTTACAGGAGTTGTTCCACTATTTACTGATTGTAATGTTATAATAACATCCTGTGAAAATAGGATTGTTGATAGCATTGTTGCTAAAATAATTAAATAAGTTTTTTTCATTTTGTTTTTGTTTAATTTTTTATACATCTTACAGAACCTGCATCGTTTTTTCGACCAAGTCCTGCATCAATTTTTAATTCTAGCCCAGTATTAACATTTCCTGTATATGCCTCATCAGAAATAATCTCATCACTAGCCCACCATTTAGCTATATTAAACCCCCAAACAAACATACCTTGATATAAAGTACCACCAAAACGAATTCCACTATGTACTCCATTAAAACCAAAAGTGTTAATTCCATTGTTATCATCAAACCAGCCCGAAATTGATTTTAAAGCATGTCCTTCATTACCAGAGTATCCGTTTGAACCAACGTAATCTTTAAGTTGCTGCCATTCTGCAGAGCTAGGCAAATGCCAGCCATCAGGACAAACACCTTGTACTCCACTTGGGTTAGAGGAACTACTTACAGCATTATCTCCCATTGCTGCTGCCCATGAATAAAGTGCCCCATAAGGACTACTTGTATTATTATTGTAGTAACAAAATGCATCATCAGTATTATTTGCAAGCAAATTACCCCATGTTATACCATCTGTTATGTAAGGAATAGGAGTGCCATCAGGATAATGTGTTGCTTTAAGATTTTCTTTTAACCAACATTGTGTTCCGATTTGAACTGTTGCATACACATTGCCGTTAATATCCATAACATAGCCACATCCCGGAAATTCAGATGTTGTGAAGCTTTTTTGATTGCCATATGCTGTTCCAATATTATTCGTTGCATAAGCTCTGACATAATAAGTTGTATTTTCTAAAAGTTGAATAATATTGCTTACAAATACACCAGAGCCACTACCATCAATAGTTTTAATATCAGCTATTGTAGGATTACTAGATGTACTCCAGCATAAACCTCTTTCTGTAACAGAACTACCACCATCATCCGTGATGTTTCCACCGCAAGTTGCAGACACCGGTGCAACATTGCTTGGATTATCGGTTGTTAGAGTTGGGATATCAAGTGTTGTAAACATTTGTTGATTCCCATAAGAAACCCCTACACTGTTTTTTGCATAAGCTCTAACATAATAGATAGTTCCTAATGAAAGTCCTGTTAAGTTACAAGTAAAAGAACCCAAACCAATACCTTCAATTGTAAAATAGTCAGCAATTGTTGGATTCGAAGATGTACTCCAGCAAACACCACGCTCAAATATTTCTGCTCCTCCATTTTCTGTAATATTTCCACCACAAGTTGCTGTTATGCCTGTGATATCACTTACGCTATTTGTAGTTAGTGCTGCAAGACTGAGCAATTTTCCGTTTTTATTTAACACTCCACTTGATGAAACCTCCCCGTTTTGATTTACAAAACTTGAACTTGTGTTAGTTTGCTCTCCTGTGTTTGTGATGGATTGGGAGAAAACAATACTACAAAAACATAACAAAATAAACAGAGGACTAATTTTAAATATATTGTTTCTAAGCATGATTTCTTGTTTAAATTAATCCTTGATGCAACGTACAGCACGCCCGTCTGAACGTCTGTTACTGATCTCGTTAGCAGAGCTACTACCTATTTCCAAGAAATAAATATTGGCACCATTTACAGTACTCGAATAATAGTTACCCCAAGACGAGCTATAGATTGAACCATTAAGGTAGTCGCGTACACCTCCCACTGTCAATTTAAGAGGCGAGGCAAAAGCACCCTCTGCATCATTGCTAACCCAACTTTGGCGTTCTGAAGTCCACTCTGTTTTAGTAGGTAATCGGTAACCACTTGGACAGGGGTTGTTGATACCACTTTCACCCTGCCAAAGATTGTCGTTTTGTGTGCTGCGCCAATCATCTGACTGGATAATAAAGTTAGAATGTCCAGGTGTATCGCTATTGCTTAATATTGTTGTTGTACCAGATGTTCTTAATTGGTGCCCATCAGAAGCACGACCCCACTGGTACAGGTCACCGTAAGAGTCTGCATCGGTACTACTGGTGGCTACTTGTGAAGCACCGAGATTGCGGTCAAGCCAACATTTATTAGAACTAGCTACTATTCCATATCCTGCTGGAGGTGTAATGCCTGCACAAGGATTACTTGTCGTAAACGTAATTTGATTACCATAATTTGTGCCAACTGAATTAGTTGCATATGCCCTTGCATAATATGTTGCCCCAGGACTTAAACTGGTTATATTACTAGTAAAACTACCTGTCCCCATACCATCCGTTGTATGAGAATCATTCGTTGTGGGATTCTGTGAAGTACTCCAGCATACACCTCGCGAAGTAACATTAGTTCCTCCATCTGATGATACATTTCCCCCACTTATAGCAGAATTTGAGGTTATTGATGATGCTGAATATGTAGATATTGTTGGGGGTATAGTTCCTGATGTAAAAATAACCTGATTACCATAACTTGTGCCTTCAGAGTTCGTCACATAAGCTCTTACATAATATGTTGTTCCGGGAATTAATCCCGTAATACTGCTTGTAAAACTACCTGTGCCGCTGCCATCTGTTGTATGAGAATCAGCTATTGTAGGATTTTGTGAGGTACTCCAGCAAACACCTTGAGCAGTTACTGGTATCCCTCCGTCAGAGGTTACATTACCGCCACAAGTTGCAGTTGTTCCAGCAATATTTGTTACCTCATTAGTACTAATCTCCGGCAACCCAGCTGTTAATGTCATAAAACTAACCTCATCACCATAAGAAACTCCTTTCGCGTTTTTTGCATACGCTTTTACAAAGTACTCGGTATTGTAGTCAAATCCGGTTATATTGGCACTATACTCACCTTCCTGGTCATATCCGATATGGATTTGGTCTGCAATTGTTGGATTTGATACAGTATTCCAACAAAACCCACTTTGGGTAATGTTTAGACCACCATTGTCAATTATATTTCCGTTAAATATTGCGCTATTTGTTGTTATATTATCAACAGATATTGTTTGAACATCTGGCAATTGAAATATTTTACCCGAAGAGCTGATTAATGGAGTGTTAGTAACTTTGCCATTTTCACCAACAAAATTATCACTAGTTGAACTTTCTTGCCCATATTTTGTAACAGCAGAAATAGGTTCATTACTAACTATTAGTTTATATCCCTTTAAAGTATCTGGGACCTCATAAGCCATTCCCAAGAAAGAAACTCTATAATCTAAAACAATTTCCAACTCATTTAATCCAATACTTTCGATTGCTGGCAAACCCTCAATTGTAAAACAACCATTTGTGTTTGCTAGCCAAAACCCAGAATTGGTATTAGCAGTAAATGATAGATTTGACGGTAGATTTAAAATGCTAAATACTCTAACAGAATCAACAGCAAGAGTATATCCCTGCAACTCAACTTCTGTAGGAATAACAGCATTAATCACTGTACTATAAGCCTCTCCAACAACAGCGGGAGGAATATTTATTATTGTGTCAGGATAAAACCCGGGATCTGTATAATTTAAATCCGGATTACATTGCGCATTTAAAACACTTTGTGCAAAAAATATTGCTATTATTATAAATAATAATTTTTTCATGATAAAGTATTTTAATAATAGTATTCTAATTGGATTCTATCACCAGCATCTAAATCATGATTTCCATTGTTAACAGGGTTATACTCTAAACTTGTCCCTGTTGCCGTAAATGCCGAGTTGCTAATTCTTACACCATTAATATACAATTTAATAATACAATTAGTCGCTGGAGTATTTGAAAGAGTAAATGTTGTTTGCCCTTCTGTTGCAGCAAATTCATCTACAACTTCAACTATTATTGTTTGCGCGTCTGTTATTCCGTATCCACTTAGTGTAGTAGGTGTAGATGTAATTTCTGACCAATCTCCTGTTAAATCGTCACTAGCATCGGTATCCATATTAGCGGGAACATCTGTTAGGTCGTTATAGCTGCCACTAAAATCATCTGTCGCATCAATATCCAAATTTACCGGAACATCTGTAAGACTATTATAACTGCCGTCAAAGTCATCAGAATTATCAGTATCCCAACCAGTAAAATCTGGAGTATTTTGCACATCAGCCCAATCCACACTTCCACCAGCAACCTGCCCAGGCTCAAACTTACCTGTTATTTCATTATATATAAGAGCATCCCCATCTTGAACATCAGTAAGATCTATATAAGCAACATCTCCTGCGGCAAATGCATAAGGCACAGAAACAAACTCTATTGTTCCAAGAGTTAAATCAAAGGAAAATGTATTAGTTGGATCATATTCTATTTTTAGAAACTTACTTGCATCTGCCCACGCAATGTTTTCAAATGTTCCAACAGTGACATAATTTGCATCTCTGCCAATTTGGAACGAAAACGAACCATAAGCATTAGTTTGTAATGCACGTAATTCTTGATAAACAACAGTGCCCTCGGGAGTTTCTTCGAGAACCGACAAACGAATTTGAATATTCGTATTTACCATTGGATTACTTTCGGCATCACGTGCAATTGCCTGAAAATTAATTGCTTGTGGAACCTGAGCAAACAGGCTTGTTAGCCCAAAACTAAATATTGCTGTAAGCAATAAAACTGATTTTTGTAAAACTTTTTTCATGTTATTTTGATTATTATGATTACAACTTAATAAATTTAATTTCTCCGATATTTTCGCCTACTGCGGAATAGCCTTTAATAAAGTAATTGCCGCTTGTAAGTTTGGATACATCTAATTGATAGATTTTTTCGGCACTTGATTTTGTTTGCTGCAAAACAATTTTGCCGGCAGCATCGAATACCTGAAATGCAACGGTTTCGCTTTTTAGTCCGTTGATTTGCAGATTTAGCAAATCCTCAACCGGGTTCGGATAAACCAATGTTCGCATTTGCTGCTCAACAAGCAACGGTTTTGCAGTTGGCATATCAGGAATACCACCAGTATCTTCATTATCGCTTTGCCCACCGGCATCCAAACTTATGCCATCGGCATTAATAGAAAATACAAATAACTCGCCAATGGTAGCACTAATTCCTTCATTAGAAATACCGCCGGAGGATAGGGTTATACGATCGAGGTTTTGGCCTTGCAGAAATGTAATTGCTGCAAACAGAGTGATGAGAATTAGAAGTGTTTTTTTCATAGTTTATTTATTTTACTTAATAATCAATATTTTAATAAACATTAGTTATATATGCTTAAAATGAACGGATTGCTCTAACTGCATAACCAGCGTTCGTTTTCAAATAAGACTGGGAAACCCCTGAGCTACAAGACACCCAATACGCATATGTTGAAGTGTGTTCGGAAGACGACCAATAGTATCCTGTACTTAAATTAGGAATATATGCACTGCTTAAATACATTTGATAAAGTTCATCTTTAGAAGGTAAATACCAATCCGAATAGCCACTGAGTGACAAATCACTGCATATCCTGGCGGCTATACCTGATTCGCTACACAAATTCACTATCGCTGTTGTGTTGGCTTGACCTGTACCAAATGCTGTTGAAGTTGTTCCAATTAGTGTTCCTGAACAACCCCACGTAACACCACTCAACGCTTGATCCGATGCAGCAGCAATTAACCCATGTTGTCCTGTGCCATCCAAATAAAAAATCACTCCCCCACCATAACTTTGCCCTAGCGTATAAGTAGTTGTAAAGCTAATCTGGTTTCCATAGGATGTTCCAGCAGAATTGGTAGCATAAGCTCTTACATAATAAGTTGTTAGCGGGTCTAAACCTGTGATATAACTTGTAAACGAATTGGTACCAGTACCATCAGTTGTAAGTTGATTAGCAGTTGTCGGATTTTGACTTGTACTCCAACAAACTCCTTTTGCTGTTATTGGTGCACCGCCGTCGCTTGAAATTGAGCCTCCACTAGATGCAGAATTGCCATTAATGCTTGAAGCTGTAACAGTTGTAATTGAAGGAGTGCTAGGGTTTGTTGTTGTGAAACTTTGTTGTGTTCCATAACTTGTGCCTGCTGCATTTGTAGCATAAGCTCTTACAAAATAAGTTGTGCCAGCAGTTAGTCCATCTAGATTGCTGGAGAAGCTACCAACAGAACCAGTACCTAATAGTGTTTTATTATCGCTTGTCGTTGGGTTTGCATTTAATCCCCAACAATGACCATGTTGAGTTACATTAGTAGACCCGAGGCTTGAAATGCTGCCACCTGCAGTTGCTGAGACAAGCGTAATGTTTGTAATATTGCCTGTAGTTACACTGGGTGCTGTAGGAGAAGAACTTGTAGTAAATGAAACCTGTGAACTATATCCGGTTCCTGCAGCATTTGTAGCGTATGCTCTTATATAATATGTTGTATTTGGAGAAAGACTAGTCAAAGAACTATTAAAAGACCCAGTTGTACTCATAGTGCCCAAAGTCGTTTTATAATTACTCGTTGTAGGATTAGATGAAGTAGCCCAGCAATGTCCATGTTGAGTAGCGCTTCCTGATCCCAGATTAGTAATTGCACCCTGAACATCGGCAGTAGTTTCTGTAACATTATTAGCAGCATCAGTGGTTAATGTTGGCACAGATGCTGTGGAGGTAGTGGTAAAAATCTGATCAGCACTATACCCAGTACCGCTGCTGTTGGTTGCATAAGCCCTTACATAGTATGTGGTATTTGGTGACAACCCCGACAAATCTGAAGAAAAGGAACCCGTGGCAGAAGTAGGTCCTAAAGTCGTAACGTTATTCCCAGTCGTTGGGTTTGGTGTTGTTGACCAACAATGTCCTCTTTGTATGACATTGGAGCTACCAATACTTGAAATATTTCCTGAAATCTGTGCGGTTTCTGATGATATATTTGTTGCGGCTGCACAAGTAACAACAGGTGAATTTGGGTTTGCGATTTCCATACTTATTGAAATTGTAGCGTTCCCACCATTTGATGTAATTGAAATACTTTGGCTATAGTAACCTTGATTTAAACCAGTCCTGTCAATTGTAATATTCAAATAACTTACTTCAGTGGTTGTGCTTCCACTCAATGGATTGGGAGTTAACCAATTGATATTCTCAGTTACTGTCCATTCAAGTGATGCAGAACCTGTGTTTCTTATTTCAATAGGCAAAGTTGTAAGGTTAGATCCAAAATCAAGACTGCTAACATCTACATTAAGTATTGGAACTATTGGAGTAATTGAAATATCTCCTTTTCTTGGCGCAGTACCAAATACTGCAACTTCTTTTGTATTCGTTATATAACCCGACTTCGCAGCTTGCACAGTGTAATCACCTTCAGCAAGTCCATCAAAACTATATCTTCCATCACTACCAGTTGTATAAGATGCATTACCAGGGCTTATAGAAACTGTTACACCAGATACAGGCTGTGATGTTTGAGAATCATTTATAATACCTTCTACTCCACCATTTTCTTCATCGTCTTTGCAAGAAATATATATTATCCCTGTACAAATAAGTAAAACGGTTACAAAGCTAAAAAACCACTTGCTCCTTTTCATAATCTTACTGTTGTAAATTATAAATTTGGGTTATTTCTGATTGAGAGAGAGCACGATTATATGTTCTGATATTATCCATCTTTCCATTGTAGGCAGGCATATTATTAAAAGTTTGATCAGCAGGATCATCACCTATATAAGTATTATTATATGTTTGCCATTTAAAAGTCGTGCTACTTTTTGTTTCATTTAAAACTGCATCGAAATAGTATTTTGCAGAACTTCCATCAAACGTAATTGTAAGCATATGCCATTGATTATCAAGATTGTTACTTATAGGATTAGTAGATTCCCAATAATTACTACTACTAACATATTGATAAAGTTTAGATGAAGAGTTAATATAAATTTTGCAATAACTAACACTTGTAGCATATAGTACTTGGTTTGAGTTTACCGTTTTTAACCAAATATTAAGAGACCAGTTGCTTGCTGGTGGAATAATTGTGTTGGAAACATTGATATAAGATGATCCATTAAAAGATGCACAAAATCCAATGTCATTAGGAATATCATTTGAAAATTCTACTCCCACGTTAACACCATTAAAATTACCTGTCCAGTCATTAATATTTTGGTTATCAAAAGTATAATATGCAACAAGTCCATTTGTGACCACAACAGAACTAGAAGAACTGGTTGTTAATGTTATTTGATTACTATACCCTGTTCCAATTGAATTTGTAGCATAGGCTCTTACATAATAAACCTGATCAGGTTCTAAAGCTGTTAAGTTACTTACAAATTGTCCGGCTGATGTTGTACCACCTAATGTTGTCTTGTTATCCGATGTTGTCGGATTAGAACTTATACTCCAACAATGCCCTCGTTCAATAACTGTAGAATTGCCAATAGAGGTTATACTTCCTACAATATCAGCAGAGGTCTGAGTAATATTAGTTGGCTGATTACATGTTACAGAAGGAACATTATCAGCAGCAACTTCTACATTAACTGTTATTGTTTCATTTCCACCATTAGAAGTAATTGAAAACACCTGACTGTATTGCCCTGATCCCATTTGATTTCTGTCAATTGTAATCTCAATTGCATCTGTTTCGGTTGTAGTTGACCCAGAAATTGGATTTATGCTTAACCATGCAACATTCTCTGATATTTCCCAATCCAAAGAATTTGAACCAACATTGGTTATTTCTATTGGTAATACAGTATATGTTGTTCCAAAATCTAAACTTATCATATTTACTTCCAAAATTGGAACTATTGGGTCTAATGCAACATCTCCTTTTCTTACTTGACCTCCTAAAACAGTTACTGCTTTGCTATTATCACCATATCCTGTCTTACTCACATTTATAGTATAATCTCCTTCTAGCAAATCTGCAAATTGATATTTTCCATCACTACCAGTAGTTGCAGAAGAATTTGCAGGTGTTATTGTTACATTTGCCCCCTCAATTGTTTGTGATGTTTGTGAGTCTGTTATAATTCCTTCAATTGTCCCTTCATTCTCTGATTGATTATCACATGCATTTAAGAAACTTAAAATTGATATGATCAATATTGTCAACCAATAAAATATTTTATTTTTCATTATTATATTATTTAACTATCGAAACTGACACTGTTGAATTACCTCCGTTTGATATTATTGAAATTATTTGTGAATGAGAACCAGACTCCAAAGATGATCGGTCAACAGTTACCATTACATTACTTGTTTGCGAAGTTGTTATTCCACTCAATGGGTTAATACTTATCCACTCAGCATTTTCAGAAATGCTCCACTCCAAACTACCTTCTCCCGAATTAGTAATTGCAATTGGCAGTGTTGTCAAATTATTACCAAAGTCCAGGCTTGAAACAGAAAGATTAATAATTGGAATAATTGGTTGCAAAATAACATCCCCCGAATTTGTTTGTCCGGCAATCACAGTAACACTTTTTGTATTTGTTGTATAACCATCCTTCTGGACTTCTATAGTGTAGTCTTTTGGATCAAGATTTTTAAAATCATACTTTCCATCTACTCCTGTTGTTGCAGAAGAATTTAAAGGGCTTAATGTTACATTTGCCCCTTGAATTGGTTCATTAGTCTCAGCATCTACAACAATTCCATCAATATCTCCTACCACTGGAATATCTATTGGGTCACATCCAAAACACCAAAATAACATCGTAGATAAAATGGCTAAAATTACTTTCTTCTTTGTCATCATTATTAAAATTTATAAGTTAATCCAAAGTTTAATATTTTGTTATCATCATAATATGCGTAGAAGTTTGTGTCAGAATTACGTATTAAGCCTGCATATTTTTTTGCTCCTCTTGAGGTAGATGCATCAATAATGTTATATATGTATATAGCAGCAAAACCTGCTATACAAAAATAACTACCATTTCTCCAATTATCAGCCCTGTCAATGTATTGTGTTCTAACATAAATGTTGCTATTCTGTTGAGCTAATCTAAGATTCGATTTATACTGACTATAAGTAACTACTGTTCCTATTGCAAATAATCCAGCACTACTAAGAAAACCAATACCTTTATTTCTTTCCTTTTTATAAAATTGTCCCCATCCTGGAACAACTGCTGATCTCCATACACCACTCATTCCATATCCTTGTTTTATTTCCTTTGGAGATGCTCCGTTCTTTGGGATTTTCATAAGTACCCAATATTGATACTCAATTTTATCATTTGTTAAAACTTTTTGCCAATAATCTTCCTCTTTCTGTAGCCCTCTTATCACAATTTCTTCTCCACTACTATTTATGACTTGAATATAATCTTCATTATAAGAATACTTCTCTTCACCACTTAAATCTATATCAACATTTTCTTCCTTTGTATATGTTCTTTCAACCTGAATTGTTGTATTATCATTAAATGATATTTGCGAGAGAACATTTCCAATTGCAGATTCTTGTGCAGATTCTAATGAAGTAGTACTCGAACCAATGCCAGTATAATACTTGTACGAATCTCCAGTTGGGGATTCTTCAATCCAGTCAGGTTTACTATTGCTTGATTGATCTATAATATCTTGTGAAGAAACTATTTCGTAACAAAATAATGTAAAAACAAGAAAAATTAATTTTAGTTCTATTTTCATTCTTTTATTGTATTTACTATATTATTCAACCATCCCCCCATTAATCATTATTAAATATTTTAAATGATTTACATTCCATAAAATTACTTAAATAAATTACTATTTAATGAACATTTGTATTGATTTATTATATGCGAGAATTATGCAAATAAGTGAGCAGTTTTAACAATAAGTGCATTTTGTATTACAAAGAAGCATATGTTTTTACCCAGACCCCTTCATCATTAAAAACACAATGGCTTTTTTATTTAATTCTAAATAATCGTTGCTTTTTTCAATTTGTAATAGAAACTTGCACTTATTTTTGTTTTTATCTTCAAATGATAATAAAGCCTGAGGACCAGCGAAACGGAATGTAATGTTCTGCAAATTATCCCATAAATAAAATTCGTGCTGATTTTCCTTTTGAGGGTCTTTATCGCAGTATAAATGAATTCCTTTATTTGATATGCCGACCAGATAACATGGCTTTTTTGACTGCAAGAGAGAAACTATTAAGTTCTTCTTTTCAAATGCAGAACAAAATCCATATAAAACCTCTGTTGGATTTAATTTTGATGAAAAATATTCCTGTATTTCTTTAGTACCAAACAATAACCTCTAGTTTTTATCAAAAGTACTTAAAACTAAAACAGACTTGATGAATAAAACAGTTGATTTATTAAACGCTAATCTCAAGAGAATAAATGCACTATTTTTGAAGATAAGCGTTTCGGGATAAACCGTTTTTGTCACGATTTTTGATATCGCTAAGGCTCAATCATCAAAAAATCTTGCCAAAAACTACACTTGTACTATTTACTACCCCGCATTTCAATTCGATAAAAATCGAATCTACATACGTGTAATAAATATTTGACCTCTATGGGGTCATCTCAATTTGGATAAAACTACATCTCGGCTAGATTCTTTGCCAAACGTGTAGAAACAGGTATTAAGAATTCATTTAAATTGCATTTTAATACGCAAATTCTGTTTTTTCGATTATATTCTGTAATATATTTCTTATTTACAAGATAAGATTTATGTACACGAATAAAGTTACGCTCATCCAGATCATTTGTGAGATCTTTAAGTGTTTTACTTACAACTCTTTTTTCTTTATTTGTTAGCATTAGCTCAGTGTAATTACCGTCTCCATTAGCAAAAGCAATATCGTCGCGATTTAGGAATTCAAACCCATTCGCAGTGTTGATCTTTAATTTTGTATCAGTTTGTAATAAGTCAAGCAATTGAGAATAGTCATGCGGTTTTGGAGAGTCCTTTTTAGCAAGATATTTATTTATTGTCTCCTGCAATTCTTGCTTATCAACCGGCTTTAATAGATAGTCAAATGCGGAATATTTTATGGCTTTTATTGCAAATTCATCGTAAGCTGTTAGAAAAACAATATCAAAAGAATTAACTCCAAGATTTTTGAGCTTGTCTAATACATCAAAACCGGTTTGTCCCGGCATTTTAATATCAAGAAAAACCAGATCGGGACTATTTTTTACCAAATAGTCTATGGCTTCGTCAGGATTGGTTGTTGCAAATTCAATTTTTACATCGTCGAACTTTTGCAACATTGTACTAATATTAGTAATTGCATGTTTCTCGTCGTCTATTATTACTGTTTTTATCATAGTCGTTTATTGTTATTGTTTGATAACCTTCGTTCTTAAAATCTGTTTTTTGTCATAATCTTTGCTTACAGTTGTAGCAAAGATATACGCCAAAAACGACATCGCTTGGTTTTGTAATCCCCGGACTATGTCCGGGGTTACAAACATTAAACCCCTACGGGGTTTTAAAGGTATTTTAACAAATACTTTTTCCATATAAGTTAGATAATGTATTTATAATCAACAGGGATTTTTAAAATTACAAGTGTCCCTTTTGCTTCATTATTTTCATAAAGGTCGATGATCTCAAACGATGCTTTGTTTTTATTAGATTGATTTGTAATATTAAAGAAATTTGACATTGCTCCTAGTCCAATCCCTGTCGATTTTGTATGGATTTTACTTGCAGCTTTTCTTCCTATTCCACTATCCTGTATCTCAATATTCAAATAGCTATCTTTATTTTTTATTCTAATCGTAACTTCTCCACCTTCAGGTTTGTTTTCTATACCGTGTTTGACAGCATTTTCAACAAATACCTGAATACACATTTTAGGAATCAAAATATCTGTATTAATATCTTTGGCTAAATATATTGAAAAATCAATTCGTTCTTCAAACCTAAGTTTTTGAAGTTCTAAATAATCTTCTACTACACTAATTTCTTCAGCAAGACTACGAACAATTGTATCTTTATTGCTTAAAGAGCTCCGAAGCAAGCGTGTAACTTTTACATAATAATCATAGGCTTTTTCGTTATTATTTAATTGGACTTCTGTTCCAATTGCCGAAATAGCATTAAATACAAAATGAGGGTCAAGTTGTGCATTTACTGTATTCATCTGCATTGATACTAACATTTTCTCAACCTTCTGTTTTTCTTTTTCTTTTTTCCTTTTACGATTCAAATAGAGATAGGTAAAGAGAATAACAATAAAAACAGATAAAATAATTATTATAATTAAAAACCAAACTGTTTGCCAAAAAGCCGGTACAATATGAATTTTAATTACAGCAGGTTTTTTTGTCCAGTTTCCAAACTCATCGCAAGCAATTACTTCAAATGTATAATGTCCGGGAGAAAGGTTTGTAAACATTACCTCACCCGTATTTATTTCATTCCACTCATTATTGTAACCCTGAAGTCTATATTTATATTTTACTCTTTCAGGACATTCATAATCAACAGCATGAAAATTTATTATTATATTATTGTTATCCCATGTTAAGTGATAAATACTGTCCTGATTGATTGGGAATGTACATTTTTCTTCCCAATGAAGGTCTTTTCCCGAAGCCGACAAAGAGTAAATATACACAGGTGGAGGCAAAGTGTCAATCTTTAGTTTCTCTGGCATAAATTTAACAACACTTTCTGATGTAGGAATCCACACATTTCCTTTTGAGTCAACAAAGGTTCCGTTTTGTCCGCATTCCTTACCTATAAAACCATTATAGCGGTCAAAGAAGTACATACTGTTTTTACTCCCGGACATATATTTTTCAATGTCAACATAAAGTATTCCGGTTGTATTACCTGCAACTATGTGCGTATCTTTATAATTATTGATAAATGTAAATGCCCCTTCATAAACTTTAGTTATTGTGCTATAATCATATATAAACAAGCCTGTTTTATTCCCAAGCCACATATTACCGTTCACATCCCGCCTGCAACTCACAAACGGGGTATTGTACAAAACATGTTCAGATTCTAAATCAGAAAGAGTGTCACCATCATACAGAAAGATTTTTGCGTTTGTACAAAACCATAATTGTCCGTATTTATCTTGTTCTATATCCAGTACGTTGTGTCCTTCAGTTTGGATATTTTTAATTATTTTATTTTTTTCGGTATTATATAAATAAATGCCATTGTTTGTGCCAAAATAAATAATATTTCTAAGACTGTCTTCATAAACACAAAAAGGTGTAAAGTAAATCATTGATATAAATTCCTGCGAACTTTCATTACCAATAAATGATCCATGTGACATTGGTATTATCCACTGCCCGTTATTTCGGCAATACCCGTCCATATAAAAAAGTGATGGTAAATCTTCAGGTAAGCCTTTTATTTTTAAATTTACTTTTTCCAGCTTATTGTTACCTCTTATCTTATATATTTTTCCTGCATATGATGCAAATACAATATCATTTTCCGGAGTTTCAAATATTGACCATACGTATTTGGGCATCTCGTCTTTTTCGGTATAATTTTCAAATGCAGTGGAGTTTAATACATATAAACCGTTTTCTGTTGCAAAAAACATACTATTGTTGTATTCAACAATATCATTAATCTGTACGTCAGGGATTGAATTAGCATCAAGCAAATTGATTTCTTCATCAAACATAGCCCACGTATCTTGATTAGTTTCAATTACATATTTATATCCATCAAGCGTAAATAAAAATGAGTAGAGATCACTAGTTGTCTCATGTATTTTTGTAGCAATGTTTTTCGAATAATCAAACTTTATTATGCAGAAGTTATCATTATCTTTAATAAAATAATAAGCAGTGTTTGCTTTATTATGATCAATAAATACGTAATAATTGCTTTTGATAATTTGTTCAATATTTCCATTCTGATAAGCATACAAACTGTTATACAGACTCAAATAACAAGCACTATCAGAGATATATTTAAAATCGGCAATATTACATGTGTCAGACATTGCGAATAAAGTAGTGAGATTCGTATTTGAATACTTATAAACTTTGCTTTTTGTTGCAATAATAAAATCATCAGAATCGTTTATTTTTCTGACCCTTTTAATTTTTTCTTCACCGGAATTGTATATTTCTTCAAATCCGTTAGAAATATTTTTTAAAATTGATTCTCCGGTATAATAATAAAGTGTATCATTAATTTCAAAAATTCCCCTAACATATTGATCGTTTTGGTTCTGTTCTTTAAAAGATACAAAATTTTTGCCGTCAAACCTGCATATCCCACCTTTTGTCCCAAGCCACAGAAAGCCATAATGATCAACATAAAGATCCATTACCTGGTTTTGTGGCAAGCCTTCAAAAATTGTGTATTGTCTATAGGAGTAGTGCTGGGCAAATACTATTGCGGATAGGAAAACAAAAAATATAGAAAGACTTCTTTTCATTAACTTTTTTGAACAATGCAAAATTTCGATACAAACATATATAAAAAAGACACTATCTCACTATGTGTATAAATTAAATAGTTTTTTAACAATTAACATTTTAATCTGGCATCAAATATAATTAAATTTGGTTAAGGACAATACCCCTGTTGTTTCTGATAGGTAGAGTTCATATCTTAATAGCATCTCTTAGAGCAAGGTAAGTTAATTTAATAAATACTTCGTCTGTTGGGAATAATACCAATATAACCACATAATGCCGCATATAAATTGATTGTTTTTAGTGCATTTTCTAATTATATTCAATAAAAACTGGTATTATAGATTGTTTTTTGTTTGCAAAAGGGAACTCAAAGAAATCAGTCAAGTTTCCTATTTATTCGAAATTGTTTAATTAAGTGTGTCGGTTTAGATTTCCTTCATGTCTTTAGGAGACTAAATAAATATTACACAAATCCACTAAAACTTCTGCTCTTCTATATCAAAAATCTTCATTCTATCGAATTCCAGCCAATATACAATAGCTAGCTCTCTAATTCTAAGCCAGTAATCAGGAGTTAAATTTCCATACAGTTTTATAGCTTCTTTAACATCATTTTGGATTTGTTTACAATATTTATCTTTTAAACGAAGTTTTATTTTTTGATCCTTAAATTGAAAATCTGCTTCAGGTCTTTTAAATTCGTTGTCAGAAATTTCAATTAATCCATGACCAATTGTAGCTCCTACACTGACTTGCAAACCGTCATTCATACAACTTGTAGGTGGATTTGTGCCAGCATATGAAGTAATCATTATATCATCAACTCCGATATTAAAATATTCTCTTACTCTGATACCCATTTTAACCCCAATAATTGCATAAATCCCTAAATGTCCGTGTAATTCATTCGTTAAAACTCCAGCACGCCATTCTGTTCGTCCATATTTTTCAATAACATCCTGCATGTTAACAGCAACATCTTCAGCATATAACTCCTTATCTATTGGAAAAACAGAAAATACTTTACACTCCTTTGTTGTCTTACTGTTTAAAATCTCATAAAAACAATTATTTATTTCTTTAACATTCTCTGTTTTTGGTAGAACTAAACTAACATTTCCATCATTATCATTCTGATTAAAATATTGAGGATATAACAAATAAACAGGTATCAAATCGTCCCAAAACTTCAATTTCGATTTTGCTATGATATCACTATAGGCACCATTTACATGTGTATTATAAATTTTATTTACATACTTATTTACTTTCTTAGCAACAAGACTAAGATAATAATCCCCAAGTATAAATTCTTCATTATCATTATTACTAACTACAATTTTTTCAATTTTCGATTTGCTAAATTCTTCAGCTGCCAGAATATCCAATTCATAATTAAAGCCACTTCCGGCAAGATAATCATCACAATACCATATAATTTTCTCTATTTGAGATGCTAAATCATTATCTTTTAAGACTTCAACAATATTTGTCAATGGCCCAAGACATATAAGTAAAACTTTTTCTTCTTCTCCAATAATAGAATTACGAATTAAGTCTTTTGCTCCTTGCTTTTCAGGTATTTTGATTTCTTCTGAACTTCCCCAAGAAACTGAAAGATTTAATTCGTGACAGGCAGTTTTTTTTATTGAATTATTTTCTCCATAAGCCACAGCAATCCCCTGATGTCCAAAATCATCAAGCAAAGAGGTAACTTTAATATATCCTTCACGAGGCGTTAAGACTCCATCTGATGTTGTAATTGCCAAAACTTCAAATTCCGGCGAAGCTAATATCATGCACAATGTTCTTAGGTCATCGGCTGCACAATCTGTATCAACAATTGTGTGATATCTGGCTTTCCCTGAATGTGCATAAGTTGAAAGTGAAAATAGTGTTATTAAAAAAATTGGAAAAAGTATTCTTTTCATTATTTAAGCTTATTAAAATATAAATTAATTCCTGCAAAAACATTTATCCCCGGCATTGGGTACTGGTAATTTATTTCATATTCCGAATTTAAAAGGTTATTTCCTGCAATATATATGTCAATATAATTATTATGCTTATAATTTACTCTTGCATTAACTATCAAATAATTTTCCTTTATAATATTATTTTCAGCAACTGATGTATAAAGTCCATGTATATACTGAGTATTTGCGCTGAAAGAGAATTTATTCCATTTATATGTTGCACTAAAATATCCTTGATGTTCAGGAGATGCAATTATAGGTTTTTCCATGTATAAGTAACTATAATTTAAATGGAATTGCATATTACTATTTAACCTGTAATTGGTTGCAAACTCTATACCACTATTTGTAAATTCCCCAGTATTCATATGCTTAGGAACTCCACCTTCGAAAACAGTTTTAATCATATTTTCTCCTGTAATATAAAAACAACTGATTTCAAAATCAACTTTATTCTTAACATTTTGAAGATAACTAAACTCATAATTCATTAACTCTTCGGGTAACAAATTGGCATTTGCTGGTGCCCAAAGATACAATTCTCGAATTGTCGGACTACGAAACCCCTTTGATGCAATACCTTTAAATGTCGTATTTGCGTTCAAATTGTATGATAAACCGGCTTGTGGCACCCACTGATTACCATAAACACTATGATACTCAGAACGAATACCTGCATTCAATATTAGTTTTTGTTTTATATTTTGCTGACTCATAACATAAACTCCGGTTTCAGTAAGTGTTGTATCTCCAAATATCATCCCAGCTCCCATCATAGCTTCAGTATTTTCAGCAATTCCTCCAAAAGTTTTATAATCAACACCAATAGTTGTAGAATTACCTTTAAAAAATTTAAAAGATTCATATAACATTAGTCCTGAATTAATATCATTCGAATGAAAACCATCATACAGATAATGCTCTCCAAAATTATGAAATACTTTAACTGCACCAGACATTTTATCATAATTATTTTCAATTGTAAAAGATGCTTTACCACGTAAAATATCAATCCAATGTCCATAGTTTTGAAATGTAGTATCAATTGTGTTTATTGGACCGGGATCACATGTATAAAATTTTGCAACATTAAAGTCAATTGTAGATTTTACATTTTCATTTAACCTATACAATATTTTAGCGTATGCATTATCTATTTTAAATTTTGAATTTTCTCTATGTCCATCAGTTTGATCATGATTATATGAGATAAAAGCAGAAAATTTATTCTTTTTATATCCTGCACTTGCCATATACTTTTGAGTATTAAAAGAGCCATAAGATACTTTCCCTTTTAAAGATAATCCATCTTGCTTTTGTTTCTTAGTAATGATATTTATCACTCCACCCATAGCACCAGAACCATAAAGAATTGATGCCGGACCTTTTATAATTTCAACTCTGTCAACATCAGACGAAACATAAGAATCCGGTAATGGGTGCCCCATAATCCCCATATATTGAGGATGACCATCTAGTAACATTAAAACCTGTGTATTTGGACTACCTCCAATTCCACGAATACTAATCTGTCCGGCGGATCCATCAGCAACACCAAAACCGGTAACACCTCTTTCAGTTACAAATACACCCGGCACACGCTCACTAATAACCGGCAACAAAGCAGACTCATTTGTATTTTCTATTTCTTTTTCGTTAATAATTGAAATTGTCATCGGAATATTATTCCTGATTACTTCTGTTTTTGTTCCAGATATTACAACCTCTTTTAACCTAATAGTATCTTTAGTAATTTCTTGTCCATATAGAACAAAGCTAAATCCAAAAATTACGAATAATGCTAATAAACTTTGTTTAATCATAATACATAAATATTTATCTCACAAAGATAAAACAAACAAATTACATATTACGCTAATTGTCTGATTTTCAAGTTGTTAAACTTTTAACAACTTGATAAACTACTGATATTTAGAGAATAATAATATCTAAAATATTTTCTATTCTATATATATGCTCCCAAAACAATTATTATATAGATATGATTAGACATAATAAACCAATCACCCGAATAAACACTTTTATGATATTTATTTACAATTTCAAAATATCTTAATTCACAATCAATCGTTTTGTATTAACTTTTGATTTATCCTGAACCTTAACAAAATAACATCCTGCATTTATTTCACCTAATGAAAGATTAATCAAATTACTTGTAGATTCTTTGGTAAAGACTAAACGCCCACGTAAGTCATAAATCTCAATTATTCTATTTTGTTCATTATTAAATTCCAGTATTACCAAATTATCAGCAGGTTGTGGATACAGTTTAAAATCATTAGCATTATTTTCAGTAATATTTGAAACATTTACATCATGAGCATAAGCTCTGATAGTAAGGTCTCTTTCTCTATCAACGACATCGTTACCATAAGCAAACCATGATGCTCCTGTACTACTGATCCAACAAACTCCTGCCTCAATCTGGGGATCTGCATAACCATCAGAAAACTTTTCAAATGGAATAGGGTAATTGTATCCGGGAGTATTATACTCAACTTTTACGTAAAAGTCTTCACCCTCAGCAAGAAGAATTGGGCTAGGAATCTCATAAGAATAATATCCTGGATAGTCAACAGTAAAAGGCCCTAAAGTTGTTAAAAGATTTGAAAGAGTATTATCTACTTTGTCATCGTATACCTCAAAACTTATAGTTGCTCCTTCAGTATTGACATAAGTACCAAGACCATTAATTTCATTTTCGCCACCTGTTACAAATTTTACAAGGCCATAACCAGTTTCTGCACTATATCCGGTATTGCTTATCCAACCAAGCTCATTGTACATATAAATTGTATCTCCCGGGATTACTTCTTTATATCCCGGAAAAGCAGCTACACTGGTTAGGTATTTTGTATCATTATATGATATATAGAAATAACCATTATCTCCCCAATCATCATCCCATGAGTTTCGTACAATCCATGCACCTGTACCACCAGCAGTTACTAAATTATCATCCCAGCCACATAATAAAACAGCATGGTCTGTATCTTCAGCACCATCATAATAATATGTATTATCCGATGAATTATAATATACACCATCATAATACATATTAGTATATATTGCTCCATAATCAAGAACAGCTTGTTTTACAACTGCTATATCTGATGGAAATATTTTAAACTGATTAAAACAAAAATCTGTTGCACGATATTCTGTACAAGTTGCATTTTCATCTGCATCGTAAGGTAATACTGTTTCATCAATTGGGCCGTCCATTCTTGAGAGATATGCAAATGCTTTTTTAGGACTACCACCACTACAAGTAAGATTTTCGCCCAACTCAAATCCATGACAAGTACGCATATTTTGCTCAGAAAAATCGTAAACTCCTTCTCCTGACTTTAACAAAAAACTTTCGAGTGACCCCATAGTCGTAAAAGTCCAGCATACACCACAAGCTGCCTGGTCTTTGACAGAAGTCACATATCCTTCTGAACGTAAATCATAAACAGGATCAAATTGAACACCCTTTACTAAATTATGTATATTTTGAAAATGTGGAGTAACATAAAACGGTATATCCCCACATACATCTTCGCCATTTAATTTCATTTGTTGCCACCTTAAAAACTCCGGGTTTACAGGTGCTTCAATATCCTGTGCAAAGTTTGAAGCCGCTAAAATAAGTGTAATAGTAATAATAAATAATCTTTTCATTTTTTCATGTTTTCTAAAAACAAAAATAAGCAAAATAGATAAAACCACTTTGCTTATTTCAATTTATCTTTAAGGTTTATTCTACAATAGATACTGTATATGATTTATCTCCAATCATCAAATGATACATTCCTGAATCGATATCATTTAATTCAATGATACTATTTGAATTATTTAATTCCCCTTGATTAACAATTTGACCTAATTGATTTAATACCTTATATTCAATAGTTTCATTTTGCATATCACCAAGATTAACATTTAGATAATCAGATGTAGGATTTGGATAAATCTCAATATTAGTATCATGATTAAAATCTTTAATTCCAATTGTTGGGTTTTCATAAACTTGTACAATACCGTCAGCTTCGGCATTACCCATAGCAGAAGGAGCAGATACTGCCATTACAGCTCCATCTTCGGATAAAGCAACTGCTGTTCCCATTTTATCTTCAGGATTAAATCCGGTAATTCCACTACCTATAAGTGTCCAGTTACTACCAGAATACTGATACATCATCACATGACCGGCATTAGAATAAGAAATATTGCTACCAGGAGCACCAATTGCAATAATATTTCCGGATGCACAAATTGCAACACCTGTTCCTGTTAAATCAGTTGCGTCAGTACTCTGAATATTTGATCCTTTTTGCACCCATACACTTCCTGTATAATTGTAAACTGCTACCATTGCATCTTCAGCATCACCACAAATAATAGTTTCTCCATCTTCATTTAGTGCTATTGTATTTCCAAAAGTACCTGTACCATCAGCAATATTAAGACCCATTAAATCCCATTCCTCAGAAGATGAATTATATTCAAAAACCTTAACATAAGCACCTCCCGGAGCACCTGAAGCAATAATAGTACCTGCATCATTAATAGCTACTGACATTCCTAATTGATCAAGAATATTATCACCCTGAACAGTATTACCTTTTTGTTCCCATGTGCTAGCTGAATATTCGTATACCTTAGCTGTTCCACCATAATTATCGCCGGGATCACCAGGAGTACCAATAATCACTGTATTACCATCAGCACTAATATCAACAGATTGTCCATATGTTGTGTATGCAACTGTACCTGTAATGGAATTACCTTTCTGAACCCACACACCTCCAGAATATTCATAAACAATAGCTTGTCCGTTACTTGATGCTACAGAACTCTCTCCTGGTATTCCTACAATTAAAGTATTACCATCATCACTTAGAGCTACTGAGGTACCAAATGCATCATCATCAGCAACACCATCGATATCTGAACCTTTTTGTACCCAATTTCCACCACTTAATTCATAAACTCTTACATGTCCTGGTGAATCTGGACTTATAGCCCCTTTATTAAACTTAGAACCAATTGCTATAACAGTGGCATCTGAGTTTAAACTTATTGCTTGCCCTGAATAATCAAAAGCAGCTTCACCAATAATATCTGCTCCAATTGGAGTCCACTGAGCAATACATAACTGGTATAATACTATACCTAATAACAATAAAATTACTTTTTTCATTTTGTTTTAGTTTTTAATTATTTTAGTCGAATAGACTGTTACACCTGCATCAATCTTCAAAAGATATAATCCTGAATCCAAAGACATAATATCTATTTGACCATTTTGAAAGATCTGCTCTTTATTTATTAATTTTCCATCTACAGAATATATCTCAACCATTATGTTACTATCTGATTCAATGTTTAAAACATCGCTAACTACTGTAGGATAAACTTTAATCCTGACATTTTCAAAATTCTCAAATATATTACTGGATATATTAGCATTATAATAAACCTCAATTACACCACTTTCAGAAACTGCATTTTCGTCTCTACCAGGGATTCCTATTGCAACTGTACTACCAATTGCATCTAAAGAAACATTAAAACCCATATTATCATCATCAACAGTTTCTCCAAAGATTGAATATCCGGGAAATTCTTCATTTCCATAAGGTCTCCACAGACCACTATAAAGTTTCAACACATCTGCCAAACCTCGTTCCTCTGTTCCTCCTGCTACTGCATAACCTGGAGATCCTACAGCAAGTAAATCTCCTACTGCATTCAAGCTAACTGAAGAACCTGCCAAGCTATTTTCACTATTACCATAGAAGGTATTACCTAATTGTTGCCAGTCATCTGTTACAAATTCGTAAACTTTAACATAACCTATGTCGTCAATTATACCTTCTGAATCTTTACCGTCCGGAGCTCCCGCAGCAATTATAGTTCCATCACTGTTTATAGACACATCCGAACCGAAATGACTGTTACTACCATCACCGGTTAATACACTGCCTTTAAGAGACCATGTCCCTTCATCGTATTCATATACACTAACCGTTCCCGAAGGACTATGATATTTAGACCCTATAACGACAGTATTTCCATCTGTACTTATGTCGGTTCCCCACCCCATCATTTGTCCTGATTCACCATAAATAATATCACCTTTGAGTTCCCATGAGCTTCCATTCAATTGATAAATGCTCAAGGATCCAGTTCCGGAATTATCATTAGTAGCAGTAATTGCGATTACATTTCCGGTATCATTTAAAGAAAATGAATATCCGAACATTACACTACCAGTCTCTCCGATAATGGTATCTCCAAGCAAAACCCAGGCATCTGCATTTCTTTCATAAACACATACATATTCTCTGCTGCTCCATGCTCCGCCACTCATGGCAACAATAGAACCGTCATAATTTATGGAAACCTCTCCATTTAGATTAGCACTACTCTCGTCAGTAAAGCCATCTCCTATTTGCACCCAGTTATCAGATACATTTTTCTCATAAACTAAAGCAAGATTAGAGGTTGAACCAACAATAACCGTTGAGCCATCGCCACTTATCTCAACATATTTTAAATACTGATACTCAGTGTTTTCGCCAGGAATTGCATCTCCAACTTGATTCCATTGAGCGAATAAACTAGAAAAAATCAATAAAATTAACCCTGTAAAAACTATTCTCTTTTTCATAATCTATTTATTATTTAATTTTAATTACTTGCATCATCAATTTTTTTACTTGCAGCTTCGTACCTCTCGGTAAAACCTGGAATATCATGACAATTATAAAGATTTTCCCATTCTTCACTATATTTGCCAAATTGTTCCATTAACTCTGTCAATTGATTAATTGCATCCATATCATAAGGATTTTCCTGAACTCTTTTAATAATTTGAGGATATTTATCAGCAAACTCTTCATATCTAATAAGAAAATCTTCACAATCTGAATTTGCAGAAATGGAATTTTCATCTGTAATATTACCATCTGAATTATTTGTTTGTGTTTCAGAACCTGTATAATTTCCTGTATAATTTGAATTTAATCCGGAAAATGGTCTATCTCTATCCTGAACTAAAATATTATCAATTTTAGAAATTGGGAAAGAAGTACCAGAACCGATACATTTATTCTCAATAATCACAGATCCTTCTTCTTTACCATCCTGAGTTAATTTAAGTTTAAAAGTAATAACACTTACCTCGTCGTTGGTATCAGGATGTGACTCATCTAAACAAAATACAGAAAAAATAACATCTCCAAAACCTTCACCTTCGGGCACGTTAATGCTAATATCAGCTGTTCCATTACCAATGTCCTCAATTTTTACATAATCTGGTTTTATTACTGTATAAAATGAAATCTTATCGCACTCAGAATCTAATGCGGAGATACTTCCCCTCCATGATTCTCCTGGAGCAATATTTGTTTTACCAGTGTATCCTGAAATATATGGTGGGTAATTGCAATTCACATTTTGTTCATTATTATGTACTTTTAATAAATATAAATTATTATTATAATCAGATGCATAAAAAACAAATACATCATCTTTGCTATTAACTAAAATATCCGTATAAGGAGTTGCTTCATCTCCCTCACCTTCATATATTTTTTGCCATTTTTGTTCACAGCTACACGAACGTTCATAAACTTGCATATGAGGTCCGCCAAATGCAATATAATACTTCCCTTTACTGTCAATAACAATTGCAGGAGCTCTTTTTGAAGCAGTTTCACCAAAACTATGGTCTATCATCCACTCTCCATTACTACATCCACTTTTATCCAACACATTAATTCCATGAAACCAATTTAAGCCTTCCTCAACCCAATCAAAATAATCAAAAAATACAAACACCGGATTTCCTGCAGGATTTGTAGTAATAGATGTCTGATGTTTCCAGGCATTCATCTCGCCAGGTTGAGAGAATTTTTCAAAAGCCTCAATATCCCATTCACCACCAGAGATTTTCTTAGATGCAAAATGCAAATCTCTATCACCACCAATAGTAATATAAACCATATCTCCTGCTGTTGCAATGGATGGATCTGCTGCATAAGAAAACTCATTTGCTATTCCTGGCATTATCATATCCATTTGCCATTTATCCGAATTTGCAGCTTTATACCAATACACCGCAGACATCCAATGTTGAACACCTGTTTGATCCGTCACACTAGCACAAGCATATAAATGCAAACCACCATTTTCATCAATGCACATATCAGTGTATTCATCGTGAATTCTAAATTTCATGAAATCTGATGATTCATTAGCGTTTTTAAAAGTCCATTCTTCGTTACAATTACTTATATGTTTTGTATCCCAATAAATATTTTCCTTGTAACGGCCAAAAATAGCAATGCTAATATTATCGTTATTATCTATAGCAATATTAGGATAAGTCGACTCCTCCTGAGTTTCTTTATAATGATTATCAAAATAAGTTAAATGTTGATATTTCCAGGATCCAGATCTGTTAGTTCCAAAATAAACATGATTGTCAAATCCTACAAAGACGATATAAAGATTGTCCTTACTATCAACAGCAGACTTAACATGCTGTATTCGAGCACTTGAGTTTTCATCAGTAAAAATTACACTTTTTTGAATAGTATATTCTTGAGCAATCATACTTAATAAAACACCCAGAAAAAACGTTAAAAATAATGTTATCCTTTTCATATTATTTCTTTTAAATTTTCACAAAACTAAGCTTTTAATATACATTATACAATTAAATATTGTTAAGATTTACCAAAATTAACATTCTGATATTTCTTTTCTATACATTGATGGCGTTTTCCCTGTATGTCTTTTAAATGCTTCAATAAAGCTAGTTCTATTGCTAAAGCCAACATCAGAGATAACATTTTCAATTGTATATTTCCTGTCTACATCTACATTAAAAATTTTTATTGCATATATAATTCTATAATAGTTTATTAATTGATTAAAATTAGATTTAAAATGCTTATTAATCACAACTGACAAATACTGTCTGTTTGTATTTATCATTTTTGCAAGAGAATTAATATCCAGACCAGAATTCAAATAAACTTCCTCTTCAATAAGCTTATTAACTGCAATTAAAATCTCTTTTTCTTTTTCTATAGGAATACAATTTCCTGTCATTATTACAAATAAATGATTTATAATATTTCAAAAATATATACAAATAATTTTTAATGCAATTAAGCTTTGTCAAGATTGGTAAAATTTAACAAAAAAAACTAAGATTTATCTGCATTTGCTTTAAAATAAGAGGGTGTAACACCAGTATATTTCTTAAATGCACTAATAAAAGAAGTCCGATTGCTAAAGCCAGAACTTTCAGCAATACTTTCCATCGTATATTTATCAAAATCAGAATCTAAAAGAAGTCTTCTTGCCTCTTTAACACGATATTCATTAATAAAAGTGCTAAAATTTTTACCAAAACATTCGTTTATAGTTTTAGAAATGTACTGTCTATTACTTTCAAGTGCTTTTGCTAACTTATCTATCGTAAAGTCAGGTTGCAAATAAGATTTTTCCTTAACAACATATTTTAACAATTTATCAGCAAGGTCATTATTTTCTATTACACTCTCATCTGTTTGTTGAATAATTACTTCTTCCTTTGTTTGCTCACATTTTACAGCCTGAACATTCATTTTAACCAAAGCTTTATAGGCTATATGCTTTTGAATATAAAACCTCCAGATAATTAATGTAAGAATTAGAGCAACTGCTAGTATTGATGCCAGAATTATAATAAATAGTCTTTGCTTTTGATTTTTATCTTTTTCTAACTGATTTTGTACATTTAAAAACTCAATTTTCTGTTTTCTCTTTTCAGTTTGGTATTTAGTGTCAACTTCAGCTATTTTCTCAAGAGATTCAATGCTATAAACACTATCCATACAAATATTATATTCGTTAAAATAGTTTTGTGCACTTTCAACATCACCATTTTTTAGACTTATTTCAAATAAATAGCTTACAGATTCAGCAATGCCATCGTAATTACTTTCTGTTTTAGCCATTTGATAAGCATCTAAAGCATATCGTTCAGCTTTTTCGAGATTACCAAGTTCAATATAGACACTACTCAAAGAATTTTTTGAGATTCTTATTCCATAATAATGCTCTAATTTCTCCTCTATCTCCAACGATTTTAAATGATACTCCAAAGCTTTATTATAATCTTCAAGATTTATGTAAACATTTCCAATATTACTATAAGCTGCTGCGATTCCGGTATCCCAACCAATCTCTTGAGAATAACGTAATGTTAAATCATAATACTCAATTGCCTGAGTATAGTTTTCATGTATTTTTTCGAGTATGGCAAACTGATTATATATTCTTGCATACATCGTCTTATCTTGAATGATACTATTTAGATTCAGAGCATGCTTAATATATTCGTTAGCCTTTTCATATTGTTCAATAGATCTGTACACTCCTCCAATATTAAGGTATGAATCTATTAGCAATATTGTATCATTTGCTTTATCACTTATTTTTGATGCTTCGACATAATTAACAATTGCATTATCAAAATCCCCACTAAATTCATAAACTAATCCTAAATTTTTGTATGCATTTACAATGCCGTTCTTATCATCAACACGTTTTGCAATGCTCAAATAATTATTAAAGCAGATTAATGCACTATCATGCATTCCTAGAGTTTCATAACATATCCCAAGATAGTTACTCATATCTGCACTTTCCTCGAGCATATTAGCACTTAGTGCATTATTTCTAGCTGCACTGAAATATGGTAAAGCAAATCGCACATCTTGTAAACTAAAATAATATGAAGCAATATTCACATTTGCATGATACTTTTCTACTTGAGAATTAGCATTTCCTAGTTTATAAAGCAAACTATCTTCTTTAGACTGAGAAAACATTGTACCTGCTAGCAGCATTGACACAAATAAAAAAATCAGGTGAGTTTTAATCATTTGTTTTTTAGTTTGACACAAATATATAAATCTTCGCGAGTTATTATTAAGAACAATTATAAGTATATTTTCTAAAAGATTTTAATCTTCTACTCAAAATCTACAGTTCAAACCAGCATAAAATACAACTAGAAATCAAGAATATAATATTATTAACAAACGATTTCAAGAATTAAATAATCTAGATATTTATTATTATCAATTGATTTTATTTATCAAGACATGTTTCGGGAATCCAGCCTGTTACATGATTTGGACCTGAAACAAGTTTTACCTTAACCCAATCATTATCTTCTTCTAATAATTCCACCTTATCACCACTCCAGACAGCATAATAAGTTTCTCTACCAACTACTTCAGTTGCAATTTCATTGACTAAACCTCCATTTTCTTCTCCAGATCCCTGATATATAGTTTGATTATCACACTTAATTACAAATTCCTTTTGCACATCTTCGTCTTTATCAGAATTTTTAGCATCACTTCCACCACAAGCCACAGTAACAACAAATGACATTAAAGCTATAAACACATACAATATTTTCTTTTTCATATAAAGCCTATACAGTAATTTACATTTCAATTGGATAATCAACACCCAAATATGTAACAATTGCATCATTATCACAAGTACCATCACCATAATTAACTGTCATAGTAGAAAGACCTTCAATATCAACATCAAGAATACCTGCTCTAATCCACCCACAACAAACTCTAACATCTAGTTGTTGTTGAACAGTCAAAAGATAGGCAATACTATCAGAACTAACACCATTTTGTGTACCTGTAACATAATAGACATCATCACATATATCTAATGTTGTATCGCCTTCTGCCCATTCTCTATTAGTGTTTTCTTCGTAGTAAATTACTTTATTTGTTATTGGAGCAGTAACTTTTCCATCGATAATCTCAACTGTATAAACATAATTATCATCCGCATTACATCCATCATTTGTAACAATTTGAGTTCCTTCAACTTTGAAATCATTTTGATAATAATCTTCAAATGTAATAGTAATAACAGTACCTTCTACACGATAAAATCCTGTAGTTTCAAAATTAATAATACCCCGACGCTCCCTTCCGTCCTGACACAGATAATTTGATGTTCCATAATCTACACATACTGTTTTTGGCCATATTTGAGGATCAATATTATCTATTGTAATAATAGGATAATCTTTAGTACCATTCTTCGTACCATCAACTTGTTCATCTGCATATTTAGCGGCATCATCCGCTTCGCTAAATGAATCAGAGAATAATTTATTAACCAATGCATATTCTGCAATTGCACTAACAGCCTCTTCTGTTGTAGGAGTATTATCAACAGGTTCAGGCTCTTTACACGAAAACATTATTACTCCTAAAAGAGTAACAAAAAAAAGAATAATATACTTTGTCATAATTTTTAAATTTTAGTTTTTCACAAGTTATAAATTTTTATGTAAAGAAATTCAATTACTTAAAAAAACTTTTAACAAAAATGTCATTTGATAAGCCAAACATATAATTGTTTAAATCAATATCCGCCAAAGATTTTATAATATCTTCTCTGACTATTTTACAACCCATCAAACGATTCTCAACATCAACAATTGACTTTTCGGAAAAGAAATCTCCATAAATTTTGATATTCTGTATAATATCATCTTCAATATTTGCAAAAACCTCGACATTTCCGTTTTCAAAAGACCAAGATTTATACTTTGACAATTCCTCTTCTTTTCCATAATTCCAATCCCAGACAGAATATTTCTTTTCGACTAATTCATTTATTTTTTCTGTATCTTCTTGTGTAAGATTATAAACTATCGCCTCAGGAGACTTACTTCTAACATAATTATGAAGCAGATCAAGAACCTTTTCTGTTGAGATTACCTCATCCATATATTCAGAAACATTTGTTACTCGACCTTCATTAGATTCTAATTCGTGTTCTTGATATTTTTCATCATTAAATTTCAATGCATCTACTAAAGAAGTCATATTTGAAGAAATTAATAATGTCCCATGGTGCAATATTTTATTCTCCATAAATAACCTTGCATGTCCACTAAATTTCTTCCCATCAATTACTAAATCATTTCTTCCTACGAACTCAGCATCTACTCCTAATTTTTCTTTTACAAACTCTATAATAAAGTTACTCAGCTTACTAAAATCTGTTAATTTAGATCCATCTCTTTTATGTATTTTAGAAAAATTAATATTCCCATGATCCTGAAAAACGGTACCACCTCCAGAAAGTCTACGAATAACTTTAATATTATTTTGACGCACATACAATGCATTTATCTCTTGATATGTGTTTTGATTTACACCAACGAGAATTGAAGGTTCGTTTATTGCAGAAACAAACACGTCCTCATTAAAATTTTTCAATAAATACTCCTCAAGAGCTAAATTAAAATATGCATCTGTAGATTCAGATTTAATTATTAACATATGTTTAGGTTTAATATTTAGTTTGTAAAACTATATGTAAATTTACAAAAAAACAAGGAAATAGCTAACGCAAATGATATATGGAATATAAATATCTAAGTCAAAACTTTAAAAATAATTATATATATATACACCAAAACACTATTCATCACTATGTAAATAATTGACTTTTTGATACAATTTATATTTATATATTATAACTGTAATAAGATCGTATTCTGTCAAATTCGCAATAAAATCCGGACTAAATCTACACCATTCGATAAACAAATTGGTTTCTTCCCTAGATAAACCAGTAATTTTCATTATTAGATCTGAACTTACTTTACTATCAATCACATCATTCAGGTTATCTTTCTTTTGAATTTCTTCAAGCTTTCGTCTTTCTTTTCCTTCTTTGCTAAACATATCATACAAAGCAGATATAGGGCTAAAAACTAAACCAAATCCCGATGCATTTACTCTAGTATAATAGTCAAGATCAGGTGGTCTAAAAGGAAAATTTCGACTAGCATAAACATAATCATCATCATCTAATTGCATATTTACTATTTCATATTCTAACTGCTTATACCTTTTTAACGCAATAATATCTATAGAATTAATTTGATAAATTTTTGTATCTAAGAAAATAATTAAAGGTTTATTATTATCAGAAGCTGAATCATTTATTACTACATATCTTTTATCATATCCTAAACTAGAAAAGGTCAAAGTATCATTAAGCATGGCCGATATCATAAAATAGCCAGAAGTATCTGTAATAGTTCCTCTTCGAGTTCGTTTAACATAAACATTAACATATGGTAAAGGATTTCCATTAGATTCTTCAAAAACATATCCGGCAACAATTACCCTATTTGATATTTTAAGAAATTGTGATTTTGCTTTATTATTAAATAAAATAAAGCAAAATATTAAAAATACTATTAGTAAGCTTTTATGCAAAATGAACATTTTAGTACTTTAAACGAACAAACAGTAAATTTATTTACAATTTAAAGGATTAATTAAATATTTTTCTCAAAAATTCCTCAGTTGCACTATCTTTTGCCTTATAATAAAACTCATTTGTTTTTTTTGAATAATGATAATCTCCAATCATATCTTCAAAATGCAGTGCAATTTCTTCAATTGAATCCAAAATAAATTTAAGTTCATTATTGCTAGTTGTTGGATGTATTGAAAGACGTACCCACCCTGGTTTTTCAGACAAATCGCCTGATTCAATTTTATGAGTAAAGCTGCTTGATTTTTCTTTATTCAGATCAAGTAAAAAATGTCCATAAGTTCCTGCACAAGCACAACCGCCTCTAGTCTGGATACCATATCTATCACTTAATATTTTTACAACTAAATTATAATGAATTTTTTCTATATAAAAAGAGATTACACCTAAACGATCTCTTATTTGGTCTGCTAAAACAGTAATATTAGGGATTTTGTCAAATCTATCAAAAGTAATCTTTAAAAGTTCTTTCTCTCTTTTCAATATATTATCAGTCCCCATTTCTTCTTTAAGTTCTATTGCTAAAGCTGTACGAATACATTGTAAGAATCCTGGAGTACCTCCATCTTCACGAGCTTCAATGTCTGAAAAAAACTGATATTCACCCCAAGGATTAGTCCATTCAACAGTTCCTCCACCTGGTTGGTCAGGACTTTTGCGATGGTACAGTTTTTTATTAAATATCAATACACCTGAAGCACCAGGACCACCTAAAAATTTATGTGGTGAAAAAAATATTGCATCAAGATACTCATCTTCTTTCTTGGGATGCATATTTATGTCTTCGTAAGGAGCACTTGCTGCAAAATCTACAAAACAGAATCCCCCATACTCATGCATCAAAGCAGCCATTTTATGATATGGTGTATGCACTCCCGTAACATTTGAACATGCAGAAAAAGAACCTATTTTAATTTCCCGATTTTTATATTTCTCAAGATTAAGCCTAAGATCTCCAAGATCAACTAAAAGATTTTCGTCAGGTTTTAGCACAACAACATCTGCTATTGTTTCGTACCATGATGTATGATTAGAATGATGCTCCATATGAGTAATAAATACTACTGGTTTTTCTATCTCATCAAGACACCTAACTCCAATCAATTTGCCACAGGTCTTTAATCCAATAATTCGTTGCAATTTTACGACAGCTGCAGTCATACCAAATCCGGGAGTTAACAACACATCATCATCACTGGCATTCACATGCTTTTTTATAATATGTTTTGCTTCATGATAAGCATTTGTCATTAAAGTTCCGGTCGTATTTGACTCCGTATGTGTATTTGCAACGTATGGACCTATCAAATTACTTATTTTATCCTCTATTGGCCTATACAATCGACCGCTTGCAACCCAATCAGCGTATACAATTTTCTTTTCTCCGTATGGAGTTTTATGAATTGAATTAACTCCAATAGTATTTTCTTTAAATTTTTTGAACCTTCTTTCCAGTGTTGACATATACTCTGTTTTTATTATAAAATACTAGCAATCTACTAAGATATTCTTAACTAAATAATTGTGCAATTTAATTAAATTTTTACTTTGCAAAATATCGGAAGGATAATTTATATTTAAAATACTAATAAATTTCTTAGTACATGACAAAAATTTTTATTCGCAAGCTCATGAGCTCGTTGTCATAATCTTTGCATACCACCATACCTCAGTTTTAGCAAAGATATACGCCAAAAATCAATTTCCAAATATTTGTATTCCCCGGACTTAGTCCGAGGTTACAAATATTAAGCCCCTACAGGGCTTTGTATGATTTTCAAACCTAAATAAATTGAAAAATTCAATTTTTGTCATGTACTGAAAATAAAATTATAAAAGTGGATACAAATAATACTGAATGAAAATATTTACTTCCTTGAATACATATGTACATCTCTTTGTGGAAAAGGAATTGTAACATTATTCTCTCGAAAAAGTTTATCTATTTCGAAACGAAGGTCGCTTTTGATTTTTTCAATCCTAAAATTATCTTCTGAATAGAACATTAATCGAAAATCCAAAGATGAATCACCAAAATCAATAAAATACACCGTCGGTAATGGTTTTCGTGCAACTAGCTTATGATCATTTGCTGCTTTTATTAGTAAATTCTCAACTAATCTAACATCACTTCCATACGCTACTCCAACAACAATATCAAAACGACTCATAGTACTGTTGTGCGTCCAGTTAGTGATATTTTCACCTGTAAACTTGCTGTTCGGAATAATAACTTCAACATCATCCCTTGTAATTACAACTGAAGTCCGCAAATTTATCTTTATAACACGACCAACTAATTCATCCTCAATTTCAACAACATCGCCAATTTTAATTGACCTATCAAACAAAATAATAAAGCCTGAAATTAAATCATTAAAAATATGCTGTATACCTAGCCCTAAACCAACGAGCAAGGCAGATAAACTAGCAATAACAATGGTAATATTAAAACCAAGAGACTCAATAAAAAGGGTTATCGCAATTACATAAATAAAATACTTTATGATTAGATAAATACTACGGGATTTCCCCTTTTCGAGTTGTGAAGATTCCGGTTTGCGGTTTACATAGGCTTCAAGAATATATATCAAAACTTTTGTTCCGGCAATAATGAGATAAAAAACAAAAATATGATAAACAAAAATATTAATCTTCGGACTGGTAATTATTGTCTTATGAAGGAAGCCTTTAAAGTCAAGACCTAAGGCTTCAAGACAAGCATATAAGCTAAAAAAGCTAAAAATAATATAAATAAAATTTAATATTGCCTTACTGTTTCTTACCCCTAGTATATTCCTTATTCTTTTACGACGTAAGAAAGTCCTAAAAAACAGAATGATAATAAACCCGGCAAATAATGACACAAATGCCAAGACTATCTGATTAACAGTTAATGAGAATTTTGCCGTTTCTATTAAGACCATTTAAACTTTGTTTAAAATGTAAAAGTAAGGAAATTTAAGTAAAATTTAATAATTTAGTCAAAATAATTGCTTATTATGAAAAAACTAATCGTCCTATCCGGTGCAGGTATAAGTAAAGAAAGTGGAATACCTACTTTTCGTGACAATGATGGTTTATGGAAATCATATCGATTCGAAGAAGTCGCTTCACCGATAGCCTGGAGACGTGATCCTGAACTAGTTTTGGACTTTTATAATTTTCGTAGGAAAGCTGTTGTAGAAGCACAACCAAACAAAGCACATAAATTGCTAGCAGAATTGCAAAAACATTTTGATGTAAAAATAATTACTCAAAATGTTGATGACTTACATGAGAGAGCTGGTTCAAAAGAGATTTTACACTTACATGGCGAAATCCGTAAAGCCAGAAGTACTGTTGACGAATCGATAATTACAGATATCGAAGGTGCTGACCTAAATATGGGAGATCTTTGTCCTAAAGGCTCACAATTACGCCCTCATATTGTTTGGTTTGGTGAAGCAGTTCCAAACATTCCGAAAGCAATAGATCTGGTTCAGACAGCAGATATTTTTCTTGTAATTGGTACAGGTTTACAGGTTTATCCTGCTGCAGGATTAGTTGGTTATATACCTCAAAATGCTGAAAAATTCCTTATTGACCCGGGAGACAATTTTAGCCTGAGAGGTTTTACTCATATTAAAGAAAATGCTATAAAGGGAATGGAGGAATTTTCGGAGAAAATTCAAATGACAAAATTCAAATGACAAAATCCAAATAACAAGATTCAAATAACAAAATTCAAATGACAAAATTCTAAATCCTAATTTCTAAATCTAATTTCATAATCCTAATTTCTTAAATCTAAAATCTATATCCTATACTATATGTTCCAAAATAAATTTATAAACTCAAAACAACTCTACTTAACCTTCTCCCCACCTATCCAGACTTCAAGAACTTTTGCATCCAGAATTTCTTCCTTTTTGCATGTCATAATATCTTTGTCCAAAATAACAAAATCAGCAAACATTCCCTCCTTAATTTTGCCCTTTACATTTTCATCAAAACTTGCCATTGCAGGCCAAAAAGTAATTGATTTTAAAGCTTCTTGTCTTGTAAAACATTGTGAATTTAAAAATCCTCCTTCAGGATAATATTTTTTATCCTGACGAAAGATTGCTGCATAAAATGTTTCAATTGGAGAAATATCTTCAACAGGGAAATCAGTACCATTTGGAAGCCACCCATTTTGATATAAAAGCCTTCGTGTCTGATATGCATCATTAATACGCACAGAACCTAACCTCTCTTCTGCCCAATACATATCGCTTGTTGCATGTGTTGATTGAATTGATGGAATTATCGAATATTTACCAAATTTATCGATATCATTTTCATTAACTACCTGAGCATGTTCAATTCTCCAACGTCTGTCATTTTCTCCTTTCAAAAACTCAGAATAAATATCCAGTATCAATCTATTTGCGCTATCTCCAATACAATGTGTGCAAACTTGTAAATTATGATTATAAGCATATCGACAAACCTCTTTGTAATATTTAATATCATTGATAATAAAACCTTTATTTTGGGGATCATCTGAGTAATTCTCTATTAAACAAGCTCCACGACTACCAAGTGCCCCATCAGAAAAAAGTTTTATTGATGAAATTTTCAATCTTTCTGTTTCTTCAAATTCATTTTCAAAATACTCAAAATTTTCTTTAGAAGCACTTATCATTACATTGATTCTTATTTTTAGATCACCAGTTTTTTGCAAAGAATCAATCAAAACAATCTGATTCTTATCTAAACCAGCATCTGTAAGTGATGTAAGACCATATTTAAAACATGAATCCTGAGCAATTAAAAGTGCATCTATAATTTGTTGCTGATTAGGTTTTGGAATTAACGACCTTATAATACTCATTGCATTGTCGATTAATAAGCCTGTATATTTCCCGTCCTTTACTCTAATTTCTCCACCATCAACTTTTGTTTCAGTATTTATCTCTGCAATTTCAAAAGCTTTTTTATTAGTCAATGCTGCATGTCCATCTATACGAACTAAATAAACAGGTTTATCAGGAAAAGCATTATTCAATTTATTCCAATCAGGCATTTCTTTTTGCTCCCAGTCATTCTGATCCCATCCACGTCCGCACAGAAAATCCGGATTATACTTTTCATTGTACTCAATCAATCTGTCAATAACATCATCAAAAGATTGAGTTTCTTTAAGATTACAATACTGCGCTAAATTTGTAGCGTAAGCATAAAAATGACAATGAGCATCGTTAAAGCCAGGAAATACATACCCTCCATTAAGATCAACCACATCTACATTTTTATATTCTTTTTGTATTTTATTCTGAGTTCCTATAGCGACAATTTTCCCATTTTCAACAGCAAAGCAACTTCCCTGCAATTCACTAGAACAATAATTTACAACATTTGAATTTATAAATATTGTTGTATTATTATCTCTAGAAACGTTCATACACGAACTGAATAAACATAAGCTAAAAAATATCAGGATTTTTTGCATAATTTTTATTAACTTTATAGCACAAAAATAATACTATTTGGCTTGTTTTTTGTATATTTTATAACAAAACTTCAATAATTTGAAACGCATTTACTCTAACATATTTTTAAGTATTTTTTTGTTTTTCTCAATAAGTGGATTTACTCAAAATTTTAAAGTTATTTCTTTTGAAGAAGATATCAGTGATCTATCTGCCGTTAGTTATGCAAGAACTGACGTCAACGATGACAAATGTGCAATAATCAAAGTATACACAAATCTTGACAATCTTTTTTTTGAAACACGATTAGGAATTGAAGGAGATATTGTAAAAAAAACCGGAGAATATTGGATTTATGTTTCTCCAAAAGAAAAACAATTAAAGATTATTAAAGAATCATATATTCCTTTAGAGTTTGCTATCCCAACATTAATAAAACCATCACAAGTATACAAACTTACATTAACCGGCATTGGAAATACTAAAGACAACAATATTTCTTCTGAAAAACTTACCGAATTTGTAGTTTTTGAAACCGAACCTACTGGAGCACAAATATTCATAAATGAGCACTTAAAAGGTGTCACTCCAATCACCATTCCATTGATAGAAGGTCAATATAATTGCAAGATTGAAATGCCTTTTTATAAAACAGAAGAATTTGAATTTAATGTAAAAGCTTCAAATACAATTAGAATTACAAAAACTTTATCAGAATTAGATATCTATGGAAATATAGATATTAGCACAGATGAATTTGCTGATATATATATAGATAATAATAAAGTCAGCTCAAATAAATATACTGGTCGTTTAATAGAAGGTCTACATGTAATAAAGATTAAAGCAGAAAATTATAAAACATATAAAAAAGAGCTTTTAGTTATTGCAAATAAAAATTATACTATTGTGCAAAACCTAGATCCTAAACTTAGCGTAATATCAGTACAATCCAATCCAATGGGTGCTTCAATATTTATTGATAATAATTTTATGGGAACAACTCCTAAGTTTATTCGAGATATTAAGAGTGGAGAGCATACAATAAGCATCGAAAAGGAAGGCTACTCTTCAATAAAAGATAGCATCTATATTCCTTATGATCAGACAAAAGAATTTATTTATCCTTTATCTCTAGCAACAACATTAAATATTGAAACCACCCCCTCTGGTGCTGATACTTATTTAAACAACATTTTAATTGGACAAACTCCTATTCAGTTAAAACTTGATAAATCATTAAACAATAAGATTAAACTTGTAAAAGATGGTTACCATACAATATATGATGAAATTCCACCAAACTCAAATTTAAAACGCAAGATATACCATTTTGAAAAACACAGTTTGTCAAACAACACTATGACAACGTTACACAGAAATGAGCAACCTACAGTATCTAATAAAAGGAATTTTCGTGAAAAACGAACTATTATTGGATGGTCTATTTCTGGATTATCATCAAGACCTGGAGGAATTGCCAGTAGCTTATATCTAAATTTGGGAAATATCTCTCAATATGGAATTTTTATAGATGGTGGTTATCAATTTAATAATTACAGCAATACATATATAGATGGAATCGTTAATTTCCCAAGATATAGCTTTGGTTTATCTTATAACCTATGGCTTGCTGACTTTTCTGTTATTGAAGCATATGCTTCTTATGGGAAAGAGTATGCTTCTGGATTAAACTGGAAAGATTTCAATATATGGGATTATGCCCCTGAAAATGTGCATACAAATTTCATTCGGATGGGTTTACGTGTAGGAGTGCGTTTATCTCCTCATGCCGAACTATTTGGAGCATATAATTTTAATTTTACAGATGGACCTGCAATTGACATGTATGGAAATCAGGTAGAAATAAACGGAACAAAATATGAATATCAAACAATATTTCCTGACCGCAACACAGAAAATTGGGAAGTCGGACTCAGATTCGTAATCTATTAATTTATTATAAAATAATAACAAATAACACTAATTTCAAATCATAAAACAAATTCCAACACAGAGTCTGTAATATATTTAAGTATATTCTGACTTAATTCAGTATTCATTGGAAGTGAAAGAACAGTTTTACAAAGTTCGTCAGTAACAGGATAATCATTCTCATTATAATCATATCCCTGAAAAGCTTTTTGATTATGTAAGGCAACAGGATAATATACAGCAGAGGCCACTCCTTTCGACTTAAGATGTGCTTGCAAGCCTTCTCTGTCAACATCCTTAAGTATTAATGTATACTGATGAAAAGTATGTGTTGACTTTTTAAATCTCTTTGGTGTAACAATCTTTTCACATTCACAAAATGCCCTGTCATAATAATCTGCTGCTGCTCGTCTTGCTGCATTATATTCATCTAAATGCGGGAGTTTAACTCTTAAAACTGCTGCTTGAATTGTGTCAAGACGTGAATTAACACCTATTCTATCGTGATAGTAACGCACCTTCATACCATGATTTACAATAGACTCAATTTTTTTTGCAATATTATCATCATTTGTAAATAATGCGCCTCCATCACCATAACATCCCAGGTTTTTCGATGGGAAAAATGATGTACAACCAATGTGCCCAATTGTTCCGGCTTTCTTTGTCCAGCCTTTTTCAGAACTAAAATCACTACCAATAGCTTGTGCTGTATCCTCGATAACATATAGATTATGCTTATCGGCAATTTCCATTATTCTATCCATATCAGCACATTGTCCAAAAAGATGAACAGGAATTATCGCTTTTGTTTTGGATGTAATAGCGTTTTCAATAGCTTCCGGTGATATTATATATGTTTCAGGATCTACATCAACCATTATGGGTGTAAGTTTTAACAACGCTATAGTTTCTACAGTCGCAATAAAAGTAAAATCAGACGAAATTACTTCATCACCGGGTTGAAGACCAAGAGCCATCATCGCAATTTGTAATGCATCAGTCCCATTGCCACAAGTTATAACATGTTTTGCATTCAAATAATTCTCTATTTCTTTACGTAATTCTTTAACATCTTCACCATTGATAAATGACGTATTTTTTATTACATTTTGAATTTTATTGTCAACCTCAGTTTCAATTTTTTTGTACTGAGATTTTAAATCGACCATTGGTATATTCATAATATTGCATTTTTTAACAAAAATAATATTTCTTTTATTATACTTTCTAAATTAGAGCTACTAACAAAAATTTATTGTAAAATATTATTATATCTCATTTTCACAAACCTACAATTTCTCAATTCACATCTCCCTATATATCAACACTATATGCATTTTACACAATCACGTATATGTTCTTTAACATATTTTTCAAAGACTAAAGGACTATTTAAAATTGCATTAAACTATTATCTTTGAGCAATTGTAAATTTATGTTAAACCTTAAATATTTCTAAATTATTTAGTTATGGCAAGAAAAAATGTTCTTATCATCGGAGCTGCTGGAAGAGATTTCCACAACTTCAACACTTATTACAGAGGTAAAGAGGAATATAATGTTGTAGCTTTTACAGCTGCTCAAATTCCTGATATTGACGGAAGAAAATATCCTACAGAATTAGCTGGGGAACTTTATCCAGAAGGAATTCCTATTTATGCTCAAGACGATTTACCAAAATTAATTGAAGATCTTAAAGTAGAAGATTGTGTATTCTCATATAGTGATGTTCCTTATGAAAGAGTAATGAATATTTCTGCATTAGTAAATGCATGTGGTGCAAACTTTGTTTTATTAGGCCCAGAAAAAACACAAGTAAAATCGACTAAACCACTTATAGCAGTTGGTGCAGTACGTACAGGATGTGGAAAATCACAAACATCAAGAAGAATTATTGAATTATTAATGGAAGCTGGTCTTAAAGTTGTTGCTATTCGTCACCCAATGCCTTATGGTGATTTAGTTGCTCAAAAAGTTCAACGTTTTGCTACAGTTGAAGATTTAGCTAAACACAAATGTACTATTGAAGAAATGGAAGAATACGAACCACATGTAGTTCGTGGGAACGTAATTTATGCAGGTGTTGATTATGAAGCTATCGTTAGAGCTGCTGAAAATGATCCAGATGGATGTGATGTTATTCTTTGGGATGGTGGAAACAATGACTTTTCATTTTATAAACCAGATATGATGATTACAGTAGTTGACCCACACAGACCAGGTCACGAATTATCATACTACCCTGGTGAGGCTACTCTAAGATTAGCTGACGTTGTTGTTATCAACAAAATGGACTCTGCAGGACCAGAAGCTATTCAAATTGTTAGAGATAACATTGAGAAGGTTAATCCTAATGCTAAAGTTGTTGATGGAGCTTCTCCACTTTCAATTGACAAGCCTGAACTTATCAGAGGTAAGAGAGTATTAGTAGTAGAAGACGGACCAACTCTTACTCACGGAGAGATGAAAATTGGTGCTGGTACAGTTGCTGCTATGAAATGCGGTGCTGCAGAACTAGTTGATCCAAGAGAATATGCAGTTGGTAAATTAGCTGAGACTTTCAAAATTTACCCAAATATCGGAACACTTCTTCCAGCTATGGGATATGGTGATCAACAAGTTAAAGACCTTGAAGCTACAATCGCAGCAACTCCATGTGATGCTGTAGTTATTGCTACTCCTATTGATCTTAATAGAATCGTCAAAATCGACAAACCAAATGTAAAAGTTGGATACGATCTCCAAGAAATTGGAACTCCAAGCTTGAAAGTTTTCACTGACGAGTTTATTGCTAAGTTTGTAAAGTAATCCTTTATAAATAATATATTTTGAGCCCCCAATTTAGGGGGCTCTTTTTTTGCAATATGTTTCTTATTTATTGTATATTTGCCGACTATTATAATTATAATAAATGAAGAACACACGTAATTTTTGCATTATAGCTCATATTGACCACGGAAAAAGTACTTTAGCAGACAGACTTTTACAAACGACTAACTCTGTAAACGAAAGGGATTTCCAAAATCAAATGCTTGATGATATGGACCTCGAAAGAGAAAGAGGAATCACCATTAAAAGTCATGCAATTCAAATGGATTATGAGCAAGATGGAGAAAAATATATTTTAAATCTTATTGACACTCCCGGTCATGTTGATTTTTCGTACGAAGTAAGTAGATCGATTGCTGCATGCGAAGGAGCTCTACTTATTGTTGATGCTACCCAAGGTGTACAAGCTCAAACAATCTCGACATTATATCAAGCTATTGATAATGACTTAGAAATAATCCCAGTTCTAAACAAAATGGATTTGGATGCCGCAATGCCTGATGAAGTAGAAGATCAAATTATTGAACTTATTGGTGGTGAACGTGAAGACATTATACACGCTAGTGGAAAAACAGGATTTGGAGTCGATAAAATCATTGATGCAATTATCAATAAAATACCTGCACCTGTTGGTGATCCAGAAAAACCACTAGAAGCATTAATTTTTGATTCTGTCTTTAATTCCTTTCGCGGAATAATCGCATATTTCAGAATTCTAAATGGTTCTATTCATAAAAAAGAATTAGTAAAATTTGTTAATACTGGTAAAGAATATATTGCAGATGAAATAGGTGTCCTTAAAATGGGTGATAATAAACCCAAATCTTTATTATCTGCTGGCGATGTAGGTTATATAATTTCCGGCATAAAAACTGCTGTAGAAGTAAAGGTTGGAGATACAATTACTTCTGTTCAGAATCCTTGCGAAAAAGCAATTGAAGGATTTTCAGAAGTTAAACCAATGCTTTTTGCAGGAATTTATCCTGTTGACGCTGATGATTACGAAGAACTAAGAGCTTCAATTGAAAAACTTCAACTTAATGATGCTTCACTAACATACACTCTTGAATCTTCGGCAGCTTTAGGTTTTGGATTTAGGTGTGGATTTTTAGGACTACTTCATATGGAAATTGTTCAAGAAAGGCTTGATCGTGAATTTAATATGGATGTTATCACTACTGTTCCAAACGTACAGTATCTTGCTCATACAACTAAAGAAGAAATTATCAAAGTTCATAATCCATCAGGAATGCCTGAACCTAATTATTTAGATTATGTAGAAGAACCATATATTATTGGGACTGTAATTAGCAAATCTGACTATATTGGCTCTATCATTAAACTAGTGATTGATAAAAGAGGTATGCTTAAAGATCAAATATATCTTAGTACTGATCGAGTTGAACTTCGTTTTGAAATACCGTTAGGAGAAATCGTATTTGATTTTTATGATAAGTTAAAAAGCATCTCTAAAGGATATGCTTCATTTGATTATTATCAGTCTGGATATGAAAAATCAAAACTAGTTCGTTTAGATATTCTTCTAAATGGTGAAATGGTTGATGCCTTATCTACTTTAACACACTTTGATAATGCGCAAAGTTTTGGTCGTAGGATGTGCGAAAAGCTTAAAGATCTTATTCCAAGACAACAATTTGATGTTGCTATTCAAGCAGCTATCGGAAGTAAAATCATTGCCAGAGAAACAGTAAAAGCTCTACGAAAAGATGTTACTGCAAAGTGTTATGGTGGTGATATTACTCGAAAACGTAAACTGCTAGAAAAACAGAAAAAAGGTAAGAAAAGAATGCGTAATGTAGGCAATGTCGAAGTTCCACAATCTGCATTCTTGGCGGTATTAAAACTAGACTAAAATATATTTAATTCTTAACCAATTTAATTGACGAAACGACTTGGTTATTTTGATATATTACAGCAAAATAAAAACCTAAAGGTAAACTTTCTGTATCCCATTCAAAAGTATTTTCTCCTTTAAAAATCTTTTGTGAAAGAACTTTTTTGCCAAAAACATCATAAATTATTAATTGAACAGAATTAACTAATTTATTATAGTAAAACGTTGTCTTATTAGAAAATGGATTTGGATAATTAACAAAACTTGGATTTTGAAATTTACTTCCTGCAATATCAGAGTTCTTTGTAACTTTTAGTTTGATAGCAACAGGTCTATGATCAGAAATATAATATTCATAATCATTCCATCCTCCTGTCATACATTCATCAATTTTAATTACATCAATCGAAGAAGTCGAATCAGCAAAATCCGAAGACAAGTTATCTGTAATTAAAATATGATCAAGGTGTGATGGCCAAGAAGGATATGACCAATCATTTGAATCTCCATTAGCAATTTCCATATCAGCAAAAAGATAATTTTCCTGATCTTCTAAAATCACTTTAAATACGTTGTTATTTTGATTATCTGTCAACTCATCATTAAAATCTCCAAGAACAATAACTTTATCATTTGCAAAATACACATCAATATATGATTTTAATAAAATACATGCATGAAATCTTCGTGTTTCCTCATCATAATTATCTGTCAAGTCCAAAATCCCATCACCACAACATTTCAAATGATTATTTATTACAACAATTTTCTCATCCTTATATGTCAATTCCATAACCATAGGCGAACGTGGAAATTCATCCCAATATGAATAATCTGTATATATTTCATAAATATCATCAATAATAACAACATTTGGATTATAAATAAAAGCCAAACCTGCAAACCATGAGGATTCATAATATGTATTATAGCTTTCCAACTCTAAGATCATCTGATTAAACAATACTGTATCATAAAGCTCTTGTATTGCAAGTACATCAACATCTATGCTTTGTATTATTTCTGTTACATAATCAACTGTAACATTACTTTCTTTAGGAAAATTTTCTACATTCCAAGAAACAACCTCAAAAGTTGAATCGGTTCCATATCTTAAATCTTCAAAGTTCTGAGACAATAATATTCCAGTAATACTACAAATAATAATAAATAGAATAAGCTTTTTCATATAGTTCAAATCTCTAAGCAAACCTATTATCTGACGTTCTAGAACTTATATTGTTTTTCTTATTTGCATACCAACCTAGTTTAGTACCCTCATGATAATCAAATTCCGGAATATATGGTTTAATATCCAATAAAGGTGTGCCATTTAAAATATCGACATTTTCTATTTCTAGAACATTTCCATTAATACTATTAAGTTTTACTGTTGACAAACCTATTGCATTTGGTCTTTTCGGAGCTCTTGTAGAGAAAACACCTCGAAAAACATCATCAAGAAAAGGAATTACTTTTAGTTTATATGTATTTGACTTATGCAAATGAAATAATATAGTTATATGAGAAAAGCCCTCTAGGTCAGATATTCCATCTAGATATTCTTCATTCAATACTATTTTCCCTTTTATTCCATTTGCATAAATAGGTTGCACCGGAACTCCCACATTAGAATCATGAGGAGTATAAATTGTTCCAATATAATTAAATTTTACCGACATAATTACTATTAATACTATACTTTTGCCATTGTAAAAGCCACTGTAGTCCCCACTCCTAAAGTACTTCTCACATTAACCGTTTGCCCATGTGCTTCTATAATATGTTTTACTATCGCTAATCCCAAACCCGATCCTCCTGAGTTTAATGATCTACTTTTGTCTGCCCTATAAAATCTTTCAAACACTCTTGGCAAATCTTCTTCAGAAATACCAATACCATCATCAGTAACCTCAATCAAAACATTGGTATCCATTTCAAATAATTCAATTTTTATATTTCCTTTTTCATCATTATAATGAATAGCATTAATCAATAAATTGATTATTATCTGATTTAAATACTCCTTATCAGCTTTAATAAAAATTTTCTTTTCAAAATGTTTAATAATTTCAACAGAAATATTTTTTGCATTATATACATCTTCAAGTGAATCAAGAACATCCTCGCATATTTCTACAAGCTCCAAAGACTCTAATCGAAGTTCTAATTGACCGGATTCAAGTTTGGAAATAGAATCAAGATCATTAACAATATTTATCATACGATTAATGTTCTTTTCAATCTTTTTTAGATACCTTTTATTTATTGTTTCATCCTCTAACCCCCCTTCTAAAAGACTCAATGTATACCCCTGAACATTAAATATCGGAGATTTTAATTCATGTGAGACATTTCCGACAAATTCTTTTCTGTACTTATTCATTTCGATCATTCTTTCGATTTCAAGTTCTCGTTCTTCTACCCACCTATTCACATCGTCCTGAACTTGATTTACAAGATCCGAATTATAATCAAACTTTATTGAATGGCTATATTTACTTGTTTTACGTTTATTAATCGTCTTATAAATCAATTTAATTCTATCATAAACAAAAGAAAACACGAAGTATCTTAACACAAAAAATGACACTAAAAAACAACTCATTGCAATAACAATAACCCCCCATGTTTTCTGTGTTTTATCCACTACCTCACTACAAACAAATAGTAATAATAACATAAAAAACAAAATCAACAAAGAATACAAAAAGGATAATCTATTTGAGCTATTATTTTTCATGGATATTTCTAAAATAAAAATTACAAATTAAAGAATAATTTTATAACCAACTCCTTTAAGAGTTTCAATATATTTATTCCCAAGTTTTTCTCTTAATTTTCTAATATGAACATCAATAGTTCTATCACCAACTATAACATCACTACCCCAAACTTTATTATAGATTTGTTCTCGGGTAAAAACATCTCCAGGTGCAGAAATCAATAAAGATAATAGCATAAATTCCTTTTTTGCCAGTTTCACTTTTCGATTCACTACAAAAACGTCTCTTGCATTAAAGTCTATCTTAATATCACCTAACTCAAACACATCATTTGTATGCATTAAACCTATAAATTTTGCTCTTCTAAGTAATGCTTCTATTTTTTTAATAAAAACAGCAGGTTTAATAGGTTTAGTAATATAATCATCTGCTCCGGCATCAAATCCTGCAATTTGAGAATAATCTTCTCCCCGGGCAGTAAGAAATGCAATTATTACATTCTTTAGTTTTTCTTTTGATCGTAGAATCTCACAAACCTGAATTCCATTTTTATCAGGCATCATAATATCAAGAATTATTAAATCCGGAATATTATTTTCTGCAATAACTATAGCCTCATCACCATTATATGCATTATAAACATCAAACCCTGCTTTTATTAAATTGTATGTCATAAATTCCTGTATATCCGTATCATCATCAACAAGAAGTATTTTTGCTTTATTTAACATTTTTCAATTGTTTGATTTACAATTTAATTATTTACCATAAAAATACGATTTTTTTTAGTTTATTCATATTTTATTAAAGAACATTAAAAACGGAAATAAATAAACGGATTAAATCCTGAAGATGTGATTGATGCAGTTGATAGTATAAGCAATAAAATACAGGCAATAGCCATTAAAAAGTATTCTATAACAGAATATTTGCCAAAGAAAACTTTTTGTTCAAATTTATATCCCCATTTAAAAAGAGTAAGAAAGCTAAAAAATATAGCAAAAATAAGAATTATCCAAAATTCTATATTTGGGACTATTGCTTTTCCAGACTCAAAGCTAAACATCTTTAAGATATATTTTTTTGCAAATCCAATAGATTCAGATCTAAATATTACCCAACCAATTGTTGTCACAAAGAATGTTAATATTATTGAGGGAAATTTTCCTATTTTATCAAGAAATTTTAACAGGAACAATCTATCTAAGATTAAAAACACACCATGAAAAGCTCCCCAAATAACAAACGTCCACGATGCTCCATGCCATAATCCAGAAATAAGAAAGACAAACCATAAATTAAAGTATAAACGAAATTTTGAATTTACTCTGTTTCCTCCCAAAGGAATATAAAGATAATCTTTCATCCATCGTCCTAAAGTCATGTGCCATCTACGCCAAAACTCAGATATTGAACGACTCACATACGGATTGTTGAAGTTCTCAGGAAACTTAAAGCCCATCATTTTACCTAAACCTATCGCCATATCAGAATAACCAGAAAAGTCGAAATATATCTGAAATGTATATGCTAAAACCCCAATCCACGCTACTGAAGAGGATATTACATTAGGATCTAGAGCAAATATTTTATCAGCTTCGGCACCCACAACATTTGCAATTAATACTTTTTTGGCTAATCCAATAATAAAACGATAGAAGCCGGTTATTTTATTATCTATTGTATCATTACTTTTCCTATCTGTTAATTGATCAGCAATTTCACTATATCTTACAATAGGACCGGCAATTAATTGAGGGAATAATAATATATAAAGGAAAAGATCCCATACTCTATTTAAAGGCTTATGCTTATTTCTATAAACATCGATTGTATATGTAAATTTTTGGAAAGTAAAAAATGATATTCCAATTGGCAAAATAACTTTAGCCATTTGAATCTCACCAACACTAATAATATTTAAAAACGAATTTAGATTATCTACAAAAAAATTGGCATACTTAAAATATGCTAATAAACCAATATTTAGTATAACAGATATAATAAGGAATGTTTTTTTCTTTACGCCATCTGACTGATACATTTTTTGCACCAAATAAAAATCAGCTAATATAGAGCCTAAAACGACAAAAACAAACCTTGGTGCACCCCATGCGTAGAAGAACACACTTGCAAAAAGGGCTATATAATTTTTATATCGATAGTCAGCAAGAAGATATAAAAATAAAAATACAGGTAAAAAGTAGAATAGAAATATGTTACTACTAAAAACCATCTTATTCAATAATTATTTCATAGATTTCACCCAAATAATCCTCAGCTGGGAATGGGATATTTGCTTGATGGTAAGGAGATCCAGGCCACCAGTCGGTATTATGAAATTCTTGGGTAACAATTAACAACATTTGATTATCAGGAATCATAGATATTGTTTGATCAATATAACCGACTTCAAATAATTTGTCTTTTTCCGGACCAATTCTCCATATTATTTTATCTGGTTGCCAGTCTATTTGAAAATAGTAATAATCACTTCCAAAAAGGACATTATCAGGAGCCATATACTTTGTTGTAACAGCTCTATAACAATCCTCCCAACGGTGAGCAAGATATGTTTTTCCATTATGCGTTACTTCATGACATCCTGATGAAAAATTTTCAGGTTCCCAACAAGCCATATCCCAATTAGTACAACAGACAGCTATATTTCCATCATCTTCTAACACATCTTCAGGCAAATCTACATTCCAATCTCTCACTCTATTTGGATGGGCTTCGTAATTACCATAAACAGGAGGAAATTTACTTGAAGGACAATATGGTACTGTTTTTAAAATCTCAAAATCAATCTCAGAATATGAAACTCTTTCTACTCTATCATCAAAACGCCCTCCCCAGTATGTTTTCATATAGCCTTTTTCACGACATGGACGACGCAAATTCCATCCGTTCTCTGCTCCTCTACCTCCTTGATTTATCAACCATATTGCATTTGTAATTCCATTCCAAACATTATAAGTATTAAGTAATTCTGTCATTTTGGCTTTTACAGTAAACTTCCCATATGTAAATCCATGTCTAGTTATCATGCCTACATTTTGTTTTTGCCAATTACCATATGTAGATTTAGGATTTCTTAAGATTATCTTATTATCAACAGAATCGCTTAATATAGTTTCACATGGCACTTTTGGTGTTTGAGGCAATACTCTTATTCGTTCTTGAGGACTATAAAAAGCTCTTAACCAATTATACTCTTCCTTTGTAAATTTCCCATTAAAGAAATCTGTAATTACAGGAACATTATCAAATTGTGATGATTCATCGATGTAGTGAATAAATTGTGCAACCGAGGCTTTCTCATACATCTGATCAGACTCATTACAATTGCAATTATAATATTCCTCAAATCCTTCATCGTCCTTATTAACAAATTTATATTTATCAATATATACACCATCTCCAAGATCAGGTGATGCTTTTACATTAATAAATTTCTCATTAAGATTAACCTGACATGATTTTAGCCTAGAGCCATCTCCATGTTTAAAGTAAAAAAACGGCGAAACAAATTGATCATTTTTTGTTTTTCCAATATTTACAAGTTCATCAGGAATTTCACTCAGGGCTTCAGAATTGACAACAACTATCATTAAAGTATAATCTCCAACTCTCGGATTACGCTTCCATCTGTCATTTTCACCTTCATAGAAATATTTTTCTTCATTTCTGGGATTTCCAACTATTCTAAATGAGTCTTCAATTTTAATTTGTTCACCTGCCTTAATCTTTCCGCATGGTTTAAAGCCAATTTGTGTATCTTCCCAACTGCCATAAAAATTCTCATGAGCAAATTCATGTTGTTTTGTTACATCAGAAGGGTTTGTATCAGGAAATTTATAAGACTCATTTTGATAATAAATTTTATAGAAATACTCTTCTTCTTTGTCAGAAGTATTTTTAACAAAAAATTCAATGTCAAATTTCCCATTAGATGTTTGATTCTTACTTGGTATTACAAATCCATGAATTGCACCTTCATAATCCATCCAGATTGACGCATCTAAATAATTAGTTAACAACCCGACATTTGTTATTTCAATCCCAGATTCATTTTTTTTATTCGTATTATGTTTACAAGAGAACACACAAAACACAATAACACCAAACAATAATATTTTAAATCTATCCATACTATTCGAAACAATACATTTCTACTTTTTGAGTCAACCAATTTACTTTATTTAAGTTATCTTGAAATATTAAAACTTCAGTTTTACTATCTCCAAAAAAGTCTCCAGTAATTATTTTTGAAACTTCATAATATTTTGGGTTTTGACTATCTTGGAAACCTGTAAAATCAATATTATTTACAATTTCATAAGACATTTCGTTTAATTCTACTAGTTTCAATAAAAATTTGGGCGATTTTCCAAACTGTAACAATTTTTCATAACTATTCAAATCAGATTTACATACAAAATATGTATCATTAAACTCCAATTTATCATAGGCCTGAATCATTTTATTTGAATGTAATTTTGAAATATTCCAAGAATTTAACTCCTTTGAATAGTCAAATACTTTATAAATATCTTTTCCGGATTGTAAATATATAATCACAAGTTGTGGAGAATCGCTAAGAAAGTTACCTTTAATACATTTTACATTTCCATATTCTGTATTAATTAGCACTTGAGTATTTAGTAGCTTATAACTACTTTCTGATAATACAAATGTATTTATCTTACCATTATTTTCAAAAATACTTATTGATTTATCGCTATTATATATAACACAATTTATTTTTGAAACATTATTGTAATTAAAGTCTGCCACCAATTTAAGTTCATTACCTTTTAAAACAAATTGATACAACTTAGAATCTTCTTTACTGCCAATAAAAACAAATCCTTCATCCTGACAAATAAAATTTTGATCATTAATATTGAAATCATGTTTTATTTCATTAGAAACAAGTTGTTTATTTTCAAATGAATACAAAATAATTTTGGTATTATAAAAAGCAAGTATTGCATCTTTATTACTTGTATCACAGAATTGCCCTGTTATTATTTTTTTACTTTTCGTAAACACTTTATTCAAGTCATAAAGGTCATTACCTACATTGCATTTTTTTAGGTACAAATTTTTATAAGGAGGATAATTTATTTTTTTTATAAATTCGTCATTATGAATTAAATCACAGGCAGGATCTATTGAAATATTTTTCTCATTCTCCTCTTTAATAACCAAGTACACATCATCAATATAAATTATATTATCATTACGATTCCACAAATACACTTTAATACTATTAGAAGGATCTATCACATCTTTTGGGATTATCGCAGTACCATTACCGATATCCCATTCGTTAATCTCATGATCTTCAAAATTAAGGTGTGTACTTTGCCACATAACATCTTTACCTGTAGAATCAGAAACAGAAATAACAAATACTGCATCAACCTCCGGTTTTTCACATAAGTAATGAAAACTATATGATATACTTTTTAGATTATCATATTTTAATTCATTCATAGAAATTGTTATAGATTTAGAGAATGAATCTTCTCCATCCGCAAATGTACTATAAAAGCCTGACAAAGAATATTTTGAACTAATTCTATTACCTTCAGTATTCTCAAAATCTATAAATTTGGATCTTGGACTTTCTACTACAAAATTTTCATTAAGGTTCAATGTAAGATCATCCAGAAATATTACTTCTCCACTATCATCTAAATTCCACAAATAAACTTTTATATAATTATCCGTACTGATTAATTCTTTTGGAAATTCAAATTTATGTTTAAATGGCTGCCAATTCCCAGGTATTATATCATCTTTATTAATATTAAAACCATCCCAATGTATTTGATTTTTGTTTTGATCCAAAACTGAAAAAACCAATGTTACATTTACTTTTTCTCCTGAAGGATTTACCCAAAATGAAACATTTAAGCCATCTACTTTTGAACTATCATTTGTGGGGACAGGAATATTTACAGCAGGGCTATATGCCTTATATCCAGACAATTTACCACTCTTAGATCCTGAAAGAAACTGCTCTGTAGTAATTGCAGAACTATTAGTTAAATAACGATTTGTTTCAAAATCTATCAAATATTCAAATTCATGATTATTTAGATTTGGCTCTTCTATTACTTTTATTGGCAATGAGTCTAAATATCTGCCAACATAATAAACAAGAGGAACTAAAGCCAGAATAAGAAAAGCAACAATAATCAACCACACTTTTCTATTTAATAGTTTTGTCTTTTCAGTACGCCGTTTTACCATTTCTAAAAATTAGAATTGCAAATATATATATATATTTTAATTTTAATCCTACTCCTTACATTTAAATCATCCAATTTTTCACATTATTGTTTAACTCTCTTTTTTATTTAACGAACTTTCCTTTAATAATTTAAGAATAGGTTTTAATTTAAAGACTCTAAGTAAAAAAGCACAAACCAAACTCAAGACAGCTGCAAAAAATGCTGTATAATACCAATTAAAACTATCAAATCTCAACTGAGAAACAATTATCATACTAATAATTATAAATATTAGAATCGAAATAATATACTTATAATTATTTTTAAAATTAAACAATCTTTTAGAAATAATCAATTGACTTAATCCTGTTAATATCTGAGTAATCATACTTGAAATTGCAGCACCCATAACCTGATATTTTGGAATCAAAATAAAATTCAACACAACATTTAGTATCATTCCACAGAAGGCCATTATATTTAAGTATTTCAAGCTTCCATTAGCAGTTAGAAGAGTCCCATATATATATGTTGTACAAATTCCTGCAAAACCAATCATCAAAATGCTCAAGACTTTTGAACTAATAGCTACATGCTCCCAATACATCAACCCCATAATATCTTTACTATAAAAGACACAAATCCCAATAACTATAATTGCAGGAACAATAATTAAAGAATATGATAATTTAGACAAATCTTCTATAGATTCTTTCTTTTTTATCATTCGAGCAAACATAGGCAATAACAATACTCCAAACAAATACCCAAACATCGAAGCGGCCTCTAGTATACGATATGCCTGTGCATATATTCCTGCTTGCTCTTTACCATCTATAAGCAATCTTTCAAGCATAACAGAATCAATCCTATTATAAAATGCCATCAATAATATTAGAAGTGCATATGGATAACTCTGCTTTAAGAAAACTCTAAAAAACTTAAAATCAAAATTCAATTTAAAAAATGAAGCTTTACTAATCACAATAAAAAATGCGGTTAAAGCAGTTAATAAATAAGCACCCGTCTGAGCAAGAACAAACCACTCTATTTTCATAGTCTTATCTGTAACATTTCCCCATATTAGAACTGCACATATAACAATCATTAGTAAGCGATCTAAAACAGAAACCATACTGTCTGTCTTAAATAATTGCAGACCACTTATATTAGATCTCAGGTACAAGACCATAGAAAGAAGAAACTGATTAAATATCAATATTCCAAGCACAGTTAACTGTCTTTGATCATAACCAATTATAAAAGCTATCGATAAAGATAAAACAGCATATACAATAGCTAATAAAAATTTAAGTGCAACGATATTTGAAACATGTTTACTTAAAATATTGTGATTTTGTGCAATATTTCTGTTATTAAAATTTGTTATTCCAAAATCAAGAATAATATTTAATATCAATGAAAAGTTCAATAACGAAAAATAAAAACCAAATTCTGATGCCCCAACAATATTTTGGACAGACCGTTCTACACCAAATATCCAAAAAGGCTTAACAAGCAAATTTAGAAAAAGCAGAAAGATTAGATTTATGACAAATTTACGTTTCAATAAGATATTTTTATTTACAAAGATAATTTTTTTGTGTTGTCAAAAAATAGTATATTTTTTTAATCATTAATGATAAACTAAAATTTTAACAAAATATTATAATTTGATGTATCTAATAAAAGCATAAAATATATTTAGATTTATTTTAAAAAAATAATTTTAATTTTTTAATTAATAATACAGTATGGTTTGTACTTACATATTTTTTATTATTTTTGTCAGCCAATTAAAATTAGTAATAAATTGACAATAAATAACTTAAATTAATTCTAGGATTGTTATATGAAAACTTATCAAACCGACCAGATTAGGAACATTGCCCTTGTAGGTAATTCAGGTTCCGGAAAGACAACTCTTGCAGAGAGTATGTTGCAAATAGGCGGAGTAATTAAAAGAAAAGGAGACATTGGAAGTAAAAACACTATGTCAGATTACCGCCCAATAGAACAAGAGAATGAAAATTCATTATTTTCTACTGTATTATATAGTGAAATCGGAAATACAAAAATCAATATTCTTGACAATCCAGGCATGGATGATTTTGTTGGACACTTAGTTTCTTCTTTATTCCCAAGCGATATTGCTCTAATGACAATTAACGCTCAAAATGGCGTTGAAGTTGGAACAGAAATACATAACAGATATGTAGAAAAAGCGGGCAAACCAATGATTATTGCCATTAATCATCTCGATCATGAAAAAACAAATTTTGAAAAATCTGTTGACATGATTAAAGAATCCTTAGGAGGCAATGCTGTTGTTGCACAATTTCCAATAGATGCAGGCACAGAATTTAGTTCTATTATTGATGTTATTACAAATAAAATGTATTCAATAAAAGGGAATGATATTACTATTAGTGAGATACCCACAGAATATATTGATAAAGCAGAAGAATATAAAACAGAATTAATAGAAAAAGCTGCAGAAGCAGACGAAACTTTGATGGAAGCCTTCTTCGAAAATGACACATTAACAGAAGAAGAAATGATGAAAGGAATTGCAGCAGGTCTTCCACAAAGAGGGATATTCCCAATTTTTTGTATAAATGCAAAAAATGATTTAGGTGTAAAAAGGTTAATGGAGTTTATTGCAGATGTTACTCCTTCTCCTGATAAATTTGATGCTATTAAAGATACTGAAGGTAACGAAATCGTTTGTGACTCAAAAGGCAAACCAGTTTTATTCATTTTTAAAGCTTCTACAGAAGAACATATAGGTGAAATTTGTTATTTCAAAGTTCTTAGAGGAACTTTAACAGAAAGCATAGACCTATATAATTCAAGAACAAACTCCAAAGAAAGATTATCTTCATTATTTGTATGTGCAGGAAAGAATAGAGAAAAAGTTGATAAATTATTTGCTGGTGACATTGGAGCAACAGTTAAACTTAAAGCAACAAAAACTTGTCATACCTTAACAGCTCCTGGTGATGATACTCAAATAAATGAAATTTCATGGCCAAATCCAAAATACAGAGTTGCTGTAAAAGCTTTAAGTGAAGGGGATGAAGAAAAGCTTGGCGAAGCATTAAACAGACTTCGTGACGAAGACCCAACAATTCTTGTTAAATATTCTAAAGAATTAAAGCAACTTATTGTTCAGGGACAAGGAGAATATCATCTAAATATTATGAAATGGCATTTAGATAATCAATTTAAAATTGAAACTGAATTTCTAAAGCCTAAAATTCAATATCGAGAAACAATTACTAAAAAGGCTGCCGCAGATTATCGCCACAAAAAACAATCAGGTGGAGCAGGTCAATTTGGGGAAGTTCACTTAATAATTGAACCTTATGTTGAAGATATGCCAGATCCAACAATGTACAAAATTAATGGTAAAGAATATAAAATTTCTGTTCGTGGCAAAGAAGAAATTGATCTAGATTGGGGAGGTAAACTAATATATTATAACTGTATTGTTGGTGGTTCTATTGATGCTAGATTTTTACCTGCTATTCTTAAAGGTATAATGGAAAAAATCGAAGAAGGTCCTCTTACCGGATCATATGCCAGAGATATAAGAGTTTGCGTTGTTGATGGTAAAATGCACCCTGTTGACTCAAATGAAATTTCATTTAAATTAGCCGGTCGTAATGCATTTAGTACAGCATTTAAAAACGCTGGACCGAAAATCATGGAACCTATTTACAATCTGGAAGTTCTTGTCCCTGGCGACAGAATGGGTGATGTAATGAGTGACTTGCAAGGCCGTCGTGCTATCGTTCAAGGAATGAGTAGCGAAAAAGGTTTTGAAAAAATTTCTGCCAGAGTCCCTCTTGCAGAAATGAGCACATATTCAACAGCACTACGTTCAAATACCGGCGGACGTGCTATGTATGAAATGTCCTTCTATGAGTACCAACAAGTACCACCAGATGTACAAGAGCAACTACTTAAAGAATATGAAGCAAGTCAAGAAGAAGAATAATTCAAATGATAATATAAAAAAACCTAGCCAGATATTTTCGCTAGGTTTTTTTTCATATATACTCTTTAACCATAACAGTT
>CAYUWD010000001.1:62458-95489 GCA_964448235.1 uncultured Bacteroidales bacterium
CATAACAGTTAAAACCCTTAATTTAAAAAACATACCCCATTCGGCACCATATTTGTAAAAAACATTATATTTGTAAAAAAAACAAACAAATGAAGCCTAAAACAATATTAACTTTTATAGCTATTATAAGTTTTGTTGCTTGTACATATTATGAACAAGGTCCTGCGTTTTCATTTAAAACAGCTAAAACAAGAATCTCCGGAGAATGGGAACTTAGCGATGTTATTATCAATGACAATACAGATGAGATAATCCTTAAAAACGAAAATCAAATAACATATACTTTTATTGAAGACGGAAGCATTATTATCAATAATATCGATAATACTAGATCAACACCAAAAGTTATAAATGGTTCATGGGAATTTAATAAGGATAAAACAACTATAAAAATTAATCTTATCGAATCAAATCCTACATTACAATTTATTGTTGATAATGAAGTAAAAATTATTAAACTAACAAATAATGAATTTTGGATTTCTGATGAAAATTCCACTACAAGAGAAAATGATTTTATTACAGAACGTAGATATACAAAAGTTGTAAATGAATGAAAATAAAATTTATCATCATATTATTTCTTATAGGACTTATGTGTCTTTTGTCATGTAATAAATATGAAAATGGTCCTTTTATGAGTTTATCATCACCTGAAAAACGTATTGCAGGAGAATATAATGTACAAGCATATTATGAAAATAACATTCTTATACCTTTAAGTGATATTGGAATTAGTCAATATCGTTTTGTTTATAACGAAGATGGAACAGGAAAATCATTTATAACAGCTGGGAATCATACAACTGAAAGTGATTTTGAATGGGAATTAGACAAGAAAAAAGAGAATATAAGAGAAAGAGTTCTAGGTCTAAATAACGAATGGAGTTCTTGGAGTAATTATAAAAGTATATTACGATTAACAAAAACTGATTTCTGGTACATCGATGACAATTTACAAGAATTTCATCTATCTGAACAATAAATAAAGTACTTTTATGTTAAAATCAAATAATCAATTATTATTAACCTAATTTAAATTTTTATGAAAAAATTAGCTATTATTTTAACAATTGTTGCTACAACAGCAATGATTTTCTCATCATGTGGTAAATACGAAGAAGGACCATCTTTTACAGTATTATCAGCAAAAATGCGAATTACTGGTGAATGGTCACAACAATCATTTTTTATTAATGATGCCGATCAAGATAATTCTGTTGTAAGTGAGTTTACATTAAACTCTGACGGTACAGGTACACAAACCACATCTTTTGTAGGTTATGTAACAACAACAAATGATATCGAATGGAAATTTAATGATGATAATACATTACTTATGTTCAAAGATACTGATGAAGATAATTGGGACGAAATGACAATTAAAAGATTAACTAATAATGAACTTTGGCTTGTTGAAGACACAGAATTATTAGGAATCTGGGAATTCAGGTACGAAAAAGTTTAAACTTAAACATACTTATTAAAAAAGCTCCGAAAATCGGAGCTTTTTTTGATTAATAAAACACAGTACTTGATTTTAAATTTAAATTATAAGCTCAAACGATAAAATATCCTTAACGAAATAAACAATATATTTAAATCATTTTTATCATAGACTAAAAAACTTCATATAAAATATGCTTTTCTCCATTTTTTATCTTACATCTTTTTTATACCTTTATTGCCAATAAAAACATATAAAACTCTATATAACATGCTAACAAAAGAAGAATTTCAAAAGCTTATCAAACAGGGGATTCCAAAGACATTGCCAAAAGCACAAACACGTAATCAAGACATTGATCATGCTCCAATTCGGAAGGATATTTTAACTAAAAATGAAAAAATCTTAGCCTTAAAAAACGCTTTAAGATATTTCCCAAAAGAATTCCATAAAGAATTAGCACCAGAATTTAAAAATGAACTAGAAACATATGGAAGAATTTATATGTATAGATTCCGTCCAAACTATAATATTTCTGCAAAAGACATTAGTTGGTTTCCACATAAAACGCCACAAGCTGCTGCAATTATGTTAATGATTTCTAACAATTTGGATTATGCCGTTGCTCAACATCCTCATGAGCTTATTACTTATGGTGGTAATGGTGCAGTTTTTCAAAATTGGGCACAATACCTTATTACTATGAAGTATTTATCTGAAATGACAGATGAACAAACTTTGGCAATGTATTCAGGACACCCAATGGGCCTTTTCCCATCGCATAAAGATGCTCCAAGGGTTGTAGTAACTAATGGTATGATGATACCTAATTACTCTAAACCTGACGATTGGGAAAAATTTAACGCTCTTGGTGTTACTCAATATGGACAAATGACAGCAGGATCATTTATGTATATTGGACCACAAGGAATTGTTCATGGAACTACAATTACAGTATTAAATGCAGGAAGAAAAATAAGTAAAATCAACGAAAGCATAGAAGGAAAACTATTTGTAACCTCAGGACTTGGTGGAATGAGTGGTGCACAACCAAAAGCAGCTAATATAGCAGGTGTAGTAAGTATTTGTGCAGAGATAAATCCAAAAGCAGCATATAAACGCCTAGAACAAGGTTGGGTAGACGAAGTAATTGATAATTCTGACAAAGCAATTGATACTGCTATTGATTGGCAAAACAAAAAACAAGCACACTCCATTGCTTTTCTCGGAAATATTGTTGAATTATGGGAAAAACTTGCAGAACGAAATATCAAAGTTGATTTAGGTAGCGATCAAACATCTCTACATAATCCTTGGGCTGGAGGATATTATCCTATTGAACTCTCTTATGAAGAATCAAATATAATGATGTCCAAAAATCCTAAATTATTTAAAGAAAAAGTTAAAGATTCATTATGTAGACAAGTTAAAGCTATAAATAGACTTACAGAAAGAGGAATGTATTTCTTTGATTATGGCAATGCGTTCCTCCTTGAGAGTTCAAGAGCTGGAGCAGATATTATGGCTAAAAATGGCATAGATTTTAAGTATCCGTCATATGTTCAGGATATTATGGGCCCAATGTGTTTTGATTATGGGTTTGGTCCATTTAGATGGGTCTGCACTTCAAGTAATCCAAAAGATTTAGAGCTTACTGATAACATCGCAATGGAAGTTTTAAAAGAAATTTCAGAAACTGCCCCAGATGAAATATCACAACAAATGAAAGATAATATAAAGTGGATTAGTGAAGCAAAATCTAACAAGTTGGTTGTTGGATCTCAAGCAAGAATCCTTTATGCAGACGCTGAAGGACGAATAAAAATTGCAAAAGCCTTTAATAATGCCATTAAAGAAGGAAAACTTAAAGCACCTATTGTATTAGGACGTGATCATCACGACGTATCAGGAACAGATTCTCCTTTTAGAGAAACATCAAACATATATGATGGTAGCCAATTTACTGCTGATATGGCAATACAAAATGTAATCGGAGACTCTTTTAGAGGTGCAACATGGGTTTCTATCCATAATGGTGGTGGAGTTGGATGGGGAGAAGTTATCAATGGAGGTTTTGGAATGGTTCTAGATGGCACAAAAGAATCTGAACGGAGATTAGAAATGATGTTATATTGGGATGTAAACAATGGTATCGGAAGACGTAGCTGGGCTAGAAACGAAGGCGCTGTATTTACTGCTAAAAGAGCAATGCAACAAAATTCTAAACTTCAAATAACTGTTCCTGAATTTACAGACGATGATTTAATAAATAACTTATTTTAATATAAAAAAACAGGTTAATACCTGTTTTTTTATTTATTGATATTAAATAAATTTTACTTATTATGAATGCTAAAAATATTTTTTCTATCGTGATTTTGATTTTTGTATTATTTTCTTGCAATAATCCAACAATAACCAATACAGAAAATGAATCTTTAAAATATAAGATATCTGATGAATCAATTAACGAAACCATTAGAGATCTCAAAGAAAAATATTCTGACGCACATTCATTTAGAATAGAAAAAGGTGTAAATCAAGTTGCTGCAATATGGCAGGAACAAGATGGAAACACAAATGATTTTAAGAACTTTTGTAAGGATAATTTTATTGCTGATTCTTCAAATTTAGAAGTTGCATACAATAAAATAGAACGCAATTTTGAAATCATTTTTGGTCTTTATAATCAAATGGCAGTAAAACTTAGTGAACCTCTACATCTAAATATGGGTGAGATTCATCATGTTGACAATATCATGGGAGCATATTCTCCATCTTCTCACCTTACAGAAGACCTTTTTCAAAATAAAATGGCCTTTTACATTGCGCTAAACTTCCCTTCTTATTCACTAAAAGAGAAATCAGAACATGCTTCTGATTGGAGCAGAAAAGACTGGGCATATGCACGACTTGGAGACATCTTTATTTCTCGCATACCTGCTGAACTACAGCAAAATGCATCAGTTATAGCAACAAACGCTGACAGTTACATTGCCGATTATAATATTTATATGGGGAAACTCGTAAACAACGACATGCAACAATTATTTCCCGAAGAAATGATTCTTATTACCCACTGGGGACTCAGAGATGAATTAAAGTCAAATTATAATTCCGAAAAAGGCCTTGAAAAACAAAAAATGATTTACAATATTATGCTAAATATTGTACGTCAGGATATACCTCAGGAAGTCATAAATTCTAACGAATTCCAATGGAACCCAACAACGAATAAATTATATAAAGAGGGAATAGAAATTGAATTTACACCTGAGCCTTACACAAGATATGAACATTTATTATTTAACTTTAAAGCCTTATCTGCAATGGATAAATATAATCCTGTTTATCCAACTTATATAGAAAGAGCTTATGACCAATCAATGGAATTGACAAAAGAAGAAATCGAAGCTCTATTTATTGATTTTATAACAGCTCCAGAAATTATTGAAGTAGCAAAATTAATCAAATCAAAACTAGGAAGAGACCTTGAACCTTTCGACATTTGGTATGATGGGTTTAAAGCCAGAACAAACATTAATGAAGAAGACCTAAATATAATTACAAGACGCAAATATAAAACTCCCCAAGCATTCGAAAATGATATACCAAGAATGCTTATAGACTTAGGTTGGTCCCAAAGCAAGGCAAAGTATATTGCAAATAAAATAAGCGTAGACCCTGCTCGTGGCGCAGGCCATGCTTGGGGAGCAGAAATGAAAGGTGATAACGCTCACTTACGTACTAGAATCCCCAACACAGGAATGGATTATAAAGGATACAATATTGCAATTCATGAAATGGGACATAATGTTGAACAAACAATTACTCTATACGATATGGATTACTACCTGCTTCATGGTGTCCCAAATACTGCCTTTACAGAAGCTATTGCATTTCTTTTTCAAGCAAATGACTTAAAACTTTTAGGACAAAGTAATAGTGGTAATGCTGAAAAAACAAAAGCTCTTGCTGCTCTTGACAATTGCTGGTCTGCTTATGAAATTATGGGAGTTTCACTACTTGATATGTATGTTTGGGAATGGATGTATGAAAATCCGGATGCAAATCCTAAAGAACTTAAAGAAGCTGTTAATAGACTTGCAATAGAAGTTTGGAATGAATATTACTACCCTGTTTTTGGAATTAAAGACACTCCAATTCTGGCAATTTATTCACATATGATTACTTCACCCTTATATTTGGCAAATTATCCTGTTGGACACTTAATTGAATTCCAAATTGAACAATACGTTCATGAAAAGCAATTCGCTGATGAAGTAACCCGTATGCTCCTACAAGGACAAATTATTCCGCAAGAATGGATGAAAGGAGCTGTTAGCTCTGAAATATCAGGAAAACCAACTTTAATGGCTGTTAAAGATGCTTTAAAAATTATAGAATAATTGTAAATATATAATATTTTTTATATATTTGAATTGATTATTAAACGTAGTATTAGTATTTTCTAATATAATTTAGCATTAGCATAATTTCACATCACATAAAATAATTTTAAAAACTTATTACTATGACGGAAGAAACAAATACTAATGATCAAAACAACAATGGACAAACTATTATTATTAATCAACAAGAAAAGAAATCAAATAAACTAGGTACAACCGGCTTTGTCTTAGCATTAATCGGACTAGTGCTTTGCTGGATTCCATTTGTAAATTGGATCCTTTGGATTTTAGGTGTAATATTTTCATTTATTGGAGTTTTCAAAAGACCAAAAGGACTTGCAATTGCAGGACTAATTATCTCAGGATTTTGGATTTTGGTAATGTTTGTAATTTTATCTGCTTTGGGCATTGGTGCCGGAGCTCTTAGTGCATATCTATAAAATAGAAAAATAATATTTCAAGTCTTATATTTAGATCTGTTGATTTTCCTATAAATATTATTGTATATAAATCTCCAATAATATTTTAAGTTTTATATATTTTTGGTTTTTATTGATAAATAAACAACATATTAATGAAAGTTTGCACAAAATGTCTTATTAATCAGTATTATCCAAACATTAAATTTGACTCAGATGGGATATGCTCATTATGTTCTAATAAAAAACCATATAATCCTTTAGGAGAAGATAAGTTATTAAAAATCCTAAAGAATAATAAAAATCAAAAATCAAAATATGATGTTCTGGTTCCCTTAAGTGGTGGAAAAGACAGCGCATACATTTTACACCTTGCTGTTAATATATACAAACTCAAAGTGCTAACAATGACTTATGATAATGGTTTTTTTAGCCAACTTGCATTAGATAACATTAAAAGATCAATTAAAAATACAAAAGTAGAGCATATATGGTTTAAACCCGATCCAAAAGTTCAACAAAAGATATATAGAAACATGCTACTATCAAGTGGAGATTTGTGTGGGGCATGTGACATTGGTACTAATGCTAGCGTTCTAAAAGTTGCTGAAAAATATTCTATCCCTATTATTTTATATGGCACTTCACCTCTTGAAGAAAGCTCTTTTGTCCCAGATACAATACAAGACATAAAAAGATTTAAGTACATTCTTAAACAACACAAAAATCTCACAAAAAAGGAGATTAACGATTATCTAATTTATCCTAAACTAAATCATTTTAAACTAACATATTATAAAAAGACCAATAAATTTGCTAAAACGGTAATGCCTCTCTTTTATATTGATAATCCATCTGATAGAGAAATAGGCGAAATTATTTCAAAATCTTTAGGGTGGCAAGATGATGGTAGAGAATATTCAAAACATCTTGATTGTATTGCAGAACCATTAACAAATTATATAAGAAATAAAATATATAAATATGAACGACGTTTGTGTCAATTTAGCAATATGATTAGAAATAATGAAATCTCAAGAGATCATGCTGTTGAATTATACAAAGAAGACAATATTGAATCTCTTCCTAAAAACTATCTTGATGTTTTAGATTATTTAGATCTTTCTTCAAAAGATTTAGAACGCATTATATCAATTAAACCTTTAAAATATGAAAAACACACTTCAAAATTAAATCGATTATATTTATTTTTGGTAAGAATCATTAATCACATACAAAATTAATTAGAAATAAATTCCCTAGGCTTAAATAATTTTATATTCCTTTTTCACTTGTATATCAAAACTGTAGCAATAGCACTAATTCCTTCCTCACGACCTTCAAAGCCAAGTCCTTCGGTTGTTGTTGCCTTAACAGAAATTTGATCAATATCAATTCCCAACACATTAACTAAAGCTTTTTTCATTTCAGGAATATACTCTTTTATCTTAGGATTTTGCAAACAAATAGTAGAATCAATATTAGAGATATTATACTCATTTTGCTTTACTAATTCGTATGTTTTTTTTAGAAGTATTTTACTGTCGATATTCTTAAATTCTTTACTATCATCAGGAAAATGGTAACCGATATCCCTTAAAGCAGCAGCTCCAAGCAAAGCATCACAAATAGCATGTATTAATACATCTCCATCTGAATGAGCTACACAACCTTTTGTGTGTGGGATTTTAATTCCTCCTAACCAGAGTTCCAATCCGTTAGCAAGTGCATGCACATCATATCCCGAACCAATCCTAAAATTCATTAGATCTTACTTTCGCTATCCAAACCGCCAATATCAAAAATTAACGTAAATCTAAGAGTATTTTGTAAAGGATTAGCTTGAGTTGTTGGAATCAAATACGCAAAGTCAAGACCAAAAACATTCATTTTTAATCCTGCACCTACAGTAAAATATTTACGATTCCCCTTATATTCATGCTCATTGAAATATCCTAATCTCAATGCAAATTGTTTATCATACCAATATTCTAAACCTGCAGAAACTGTAAATTCTGCTAACTCTTCACGGAAAGGAGAAGCTGTATCTCCAATACCATCACCATCAGTATCTCTAATAAAAGCTGTAGCTACACCCGGAGCATCTGTCCAACTACTAAACATTGAAGCACCAATTGAAATATTAGGGTCTTTTCCATATTTGATAATTTCATCACTTGGTAAGACAGTATCTCCACTAGGTAAGATTTCACCTGCATCATAATATACAGGAGGAGTTGGCACTAACAATTTATTAACATCAACAGTTACCATAAAAGAGTTATGCTCATCAATCTCCATAACATAGCCAACACCTGTTCGGAAGTTTGTTGGTATGAAATCACGATATTCATTTGTAGTATAAGATATCTTTGCACCAATATTACTAATATTTAATCCCCACATCAATGTACCAGGCATTCCCCCTATTTCAATTTCATCATTATGATAATAAAAAGCAACATCTGCTGCTGCTGTTTTACCCGGAAAAGACTCACTACCCTGCACTTCGATACCACCAGTAAGATTTGAGTAAATAAATCTCATTGAAACAGCTCCTGAAAACTTTTCACCAAGTAATCTTGAATATCCTAAGTCAAAAGCAAACTCATGTGGTGTAAAATCGCGCAAAAGTGCATTATTTATATCTCTAAACTGAATACTACCAAGATCAAAATACAATAAAGATACACTCATTACATTTTCTTTATTAAATCTTTTGTAAGCCGAAACATAAGCAAGATTCATATCAGAAACCAATTGTCTTAACCATGGAGTATAAGAAATAGAAACTCCAACATCGTTCTGAATAAAACTATATTTTGCAGGATTCCAGTGTTGTGAATTTACATCTGGAGTTGTTGCCACACCAGCATCACCAAGCCCCCCAGCTCTTGTATCAGGAGCAATTAACAAAAATGGAACTGTTGTTGTTATTGTGTTTGGTGCATCTCTACCAACAACATCGTTTTGCAACAAATTTTGCGCAAAACTTATTGAAAAAAAACTTAATAAAATAGGTAATACTAAAACAGTCTTCTTCTTCATTTCTTAAATAATTATTTTTATTTTGCAAATATATTAAAATATTTAAATCTACACTTCTAATAAAAATAGAAACGCTTTTTTTCCGATTTTAGTATTTTAATTAGTAATTAGTTTAAAATTACAAGTTTTTCAATCTCTTCAACTACATTCCCAGAAGAATTTCTCACTTTTACTTTATAAACATATACCCCTTTTCCAATTTTATCTCCAAATTCATCTTTGCCATCCCAATGAATAGGTTGAGATCGGAATCCATCACTCATAACCACATCCTGAATGGTTTTAACATGCTTACCCGAAACGGTAAACACATTAATAATTACATCCAGTAATTGGTTTGGTTGATTATGATCAAAATAAAAATCTGTACTTGTTGAAAAAGGATTAGGATAGTTAAAAATATGATCTAAAACAAGTTCTGCTGAATTTGCTACAATAAAGTCTGTCATAGCCTCACCACTATTATTTAACACATCCCAAGCTTTTAACTTAACAGTATGTGGTCCCAAAGCAAGCTCTGACATAGGGTAATTAACTTCACCGGAAGTAAAATCGTCAATTGTAGATTCATAAAATTTATTCAGAACTATTACATCTGATGTATTTTCGTCAAATGTTAATGTAATATCATGTCCAATACCACTACCAACAGTATTTATTCCTGACTCATCAGCTATTTGAGCCAACAATAAAGGGTTTTCGTCTGTTATACCCCCTGGGATAAACTGCTCGTTATTCATAAATAATTGTATTTCAGGCCCTTCGTTATCATCAAGATTATTACCTGATGCCCCTCCAATTAAAAATGAACTATCATAGCCAGAAGCCTCAATGTCAGTACCATTATGTGCATAATAACTAACTTTACCAGAATCATAAAAATATGCGATATCTATTGGGACAATAAAAGAAAACGTAAATTTACCATTAACAACTTTTGCCTGTCCATTAAAAATTATATTTTTCTGTGCTGTATATTCCAAAGGTTCAGAACCATCATTTCCTCTAGTAGTATAATCCATCCTTTTATCATACACTGTTGGGAATACTACTCCATTAAAATTATCAGCTAAACTTCCATCCGGTTTTGTTATTATTCCTTCAAAAGTAACTAAAGAAGTAGCTTGAATAGTATCATTAAACGATTCTACATCCATACCATTAATTTTAGTAGTATATGCAACATAATTTGGTAAAGATGGTCTCATTGCAGGATCTCCAAGTAAAGAATAAACTCTTTTATTAGTATCACCGTTTAACTTATTTTTTGCATAAGCAACAGATAGTCCAATTGGAATGCATTTTCCTTGAGCTTCACGAGTAAATACCGTATCATAAAATGCATACGCTAAATTCGCATTCCCCGAAGCAAAAGCTAGTCGTGTTGTTGTAAATAAACAAATCCCCCCACCATTAGGATTTAACAACACTTCTTCACCTGCAGACACTAAATCATGATGATCCCATGGGGAAAATTCACAAGTTGCTGTAATAAAAATAGGATATTTATTTGTATTTTGCCATTCTCCTATCATATTTAATGTTAATACACTTTCATGAGCCCATCCTTTTTCGTTTCCATGTCCTATCCAATTTACTATTAATGCACCATTATTAATATTATCATTTATGTCCTGATTAACATCTGGATATTTATGACCCTGCACAGTAGATATTTGCTCATAATCATCCAAAAACATTTTATTAATATTAAAAACCGGATAATTTGCATCTAATTGCATTCCCACATTATTGCTTTGTGTCTGATGCATCGTTTCACCACCTTCAGCATCATCTCCAATTAACAAAATTTTATTTTTCCAGCTACCAAAACTAGAATTACTATAATATGCCTGAAGCTTGTTAACTACATTATTTGCTTCTTCAACTGTTTTTACCGGTAATCTTCCCACTCCCATATCAATATCATGAGTCCCATACACCATTCCTTCATAATCATCAAGAAATACATAATAGTCGTCGGTTACAAAAGATGTAGTTGGAGAAAAAGAAGATTCAGACTGATATGTTAAAATAAAATTATTTGCAGCAGGATCTATACCCAAATTATCATAACTACCATCACCTAAAAGCAACAAATTGTCAGGTATTTCATCATCAGTATTTGCTCGATCATAAAGCATCTTAATAAAATTTCTTATTGCTGAAATATCAGGAGTTCCTGAAGAAAATTCATTATATATCAAATCAGATGTTGTAACATATACTGACATATCATCATATGTCTCATGTATTTGAGCGATAGCTTCTGCCTGAGCAAGAAAATCAGGATGAGAAACAATAATCAGATCCACAGGAGAAACTGAATGTAAGTTTTGATTTTCAACTAATCCTAAACTAGAACTACCATTAATTTCAGGAGTAGGGTAATTTGCTGAAATATTAAAAGCTATATACTCTCGAAATTCAGAAACATCAGCATTAAAACTATATATACTACCACTTAATTGTCCATTAATGTTTTTTGCATTTACAGGATCTGTAATATCCCAAACAATTGTGCTTGACCCAGCATTAGAAATATTATATTTCCCATTAGTGTCATCTGCTATTGAATTAAAATTTCTAAACCTCACAAACGAATTTCCTAAGATTAAATCTCTTTTTAACTTTATTGCAATATAATCCAACCATCCTTTAGAATTTGAACTCGTTTTATTGTAAGTTAATCCAATTGAAAAGACATCAGATGTTGGTTTTAATTCAAATGTTTTTAAATTATTTGTCTTCACATAAACAGATAAAGAATTATTTGAGGTAGGTGCTATACTAACTGTCGGCTGTGACACACCATTAATAACAACATTAAAACTACTAGCAATACTCGAACGTGCTGCCAAACTTATTGTTATTTCTGCAGTATCTTCCAATGATACATTTTCAAAAGATTTTGTAAAATTATATGATAAATAGTAATCAAACTCACGCCACAACCATCGTCTTCCGCTATGAGTTAAATTTAAAGAATCTTTTTCTAAAAAATCATAGTCCTCAAATTCTGAAATTTCAACATCATATTCTGTTAATGAAGCCTGATCTTCGGGTTGTTTCCATGTTCCTGTATTTGAAACAAAATAATATGAATAATTTGAATAAGCATGATACTCATGACTCACCCCCCAAATTTCATCCCAATAAATATTATGTGGTCCTTCGGCAAAAAATAATAAATAATCTCCTGAATCAAACACTGAATTTGAATTCACATCCACTTTCTTTACAGGAATTTCAGGAATATCATCATATTTATCATCTCCTACAATCTTTGGCAATAAACCACCATAACCAAAAACTCCAATACTATTAAAATCTGTAAATCCCATTTGTGATAATTGAGTATATGTTAGTTTGTAAATCCCAGGTTCACTTACCCTAATTTTATACCATAACCCAGTAGACAAATTACTACTATATGTATATGATTTTGATTGTTTCTTTTGATAAGATTCTTTACATGTAACTTTATATTCAAAATACATCAATCTTTCAATATTGCCAGTAATTTCATTTTTTCTTAAAGGCACAAGTTCGAAAGCAAGATAATTTTGTTTACGACATATAGTAATGTATGACTTCACTTCAGGAATACCTTTTAACTTATCAAGATTCTCTACTCCTTTTAGATTTTCATTGTTAATAACTTCGTATTTTGCACTAACTAATTCTATATCATCCACATAGACATTGTCTTCATATTTAATTTTATAAAAATAGACAGGTAAATTATCTACACTACGATTTTGAGCACCTTCAAAGAGCATAATAATTTTTGTCGAATTATCGTTATCAATAAAAGTTGTATTATTTTTCCATACTACAGAGTCAGAAATTGTTACAACCTGAGCTGTTAATAAGCTGTTGATAAATAGGGCGAATAATATTACTAAGAATTTTTTCATAAATTTAAAAAAAAACAAAAATATTTACTAAATTATTTTCATAAACGGCAAAAATAACTTATTATTGTAGTTTATATTTTAGATTTAAAGGAAATTTTATTAATATTGCGCATTGTTGTTAAGAAAAATATTATGGTCAAACGTTACATAATCTTATTAAGTGCCTTGATTTTAGGCAGTTGGGGTCTGGTAAATGCTCAGGATGCTCATTTTTCACAGTTCTATGCAAATTCACTTTATCTGAATCCTGCTTTTGCAGGTGCAGAAAAATGTCCCAAGATAAGCCTTAATTATCGTAATCAATGGCCAGCATTAGGTCCAACTTACGTTACCTATAGTGCCTCATATGATCAACATCTAAACGCTTTACAAGGAGGTGTTGGATTACACCTGATGAATGATGTTCAAGGTGGTGGAACGATTACAACAACTCAAATCAGTGGTATGTATTCATACACATTACCTGTTACAAGAAGATTTTTTGTTGCTGCAGGATTTGAAGCTTCTTATATAATGAAAACAATTAATTGGGATTTTGTATTTCCTAATATGATTCATCCTCTCTATGGACCAATATATGCATCTTTAGAAAATCCTGATATTATAAACAATCAAAGAAACTATGTAGACTTTTCTGCTGGATTGATAGCATTTAGTGAAAGAACATTTTTTGGTGTTGCAGTACATCATCTAACACAACCTTCAGAATCTTTTCTTAGAGGAAGTGATGCTGTATTGCCACGTAAAATAACTGCTCACTTTGGCACAGAGGTACCAATAAATAGCAGTAAATATAGAAGAGGCGAGTTAAAAATTGCTCCTCAATTATTATTCCATCAACAAGGACAATTCCAGCAGTTTAATTGGGGTTTATACGTTGCTAGGAAACAAATTGTAGCAGGATTTTGGCTACGTCAAAACTTTAACTTTCAATATGATTCATTTATCATGTTGGCAGGATTTAAACAAGACAATTTAAGATTTGCATATAGTTACGACTTGACAGTATCAAGATTAAAAAACTCTACATATGGAGCTCATGAGGTTTCTGTAGCGTTTACTTTTAACTGTCATGACAAAGATCCTAAGAAAGACATAATAAGTTGTCCTTCTTTTTAGTTATATTAATATTGAACTTTGTTAAATTATCATAATATGAAAAAGAATACTTTATTTGTGTTAATAGTTCTTGCAGGAGCAATTCTGGTAAGTTCTTGTAAAAAAGAAGTATCTAGCACCACAGGATGGAACTATAATGATCCAAACTTTGGTGGATTTGAAAATCACCCAGGTTATGAACAAGAAACTGGTCCCGGCCTTGTTTTTATAGAAGGTGGATCATTCTCTATGGGACGCGTTGAACAAGACGTTATGTACGATTGGAATAATATCCCAAGAAGAGTAACTGTTTCTTCATTCTATATGGATGAAACAGAAGTTAGAAATATTGATTATAATGAATATCTTTATTGGTTATCTTATGTATATTCTTCTGATTATAGATTTTTATACAGAGAAGCCCTTCCAGACACACTCGTTTGGAGAGAAAGGCTATCTTATAATGAACCAATGGTTGAATTATACCTAAGACATCCTGCATATGAGCAATATCCTGTTGTTGGAGTTTCGTGGGTGCAAGCAACAAAATATTGTGAATGGCGTACTGACAGAGTAAATGAATTAATTCTTTTAAGAGAAGGTATTATTGATAAGTATATTGCTCCTCAAGATCAAGCGAAACATTTTAATACAGATGCTTATTTAATTTATGCTGAAAATTTAGACCTTGCTGTTGATGAAACTGGTAATGGTCCTGATGGTAAAGTACAAAATCTATATGTTGATCCTGCAACTTTAAAAGCTGGTCGTAAAGGTGGCAATGTAAATACTGGTGAAGACAGACGTTGGGTAAACATGCGTGATGGAATTTTCCTTCCTCGTTACAGACTACCTACCGAAGCAGAATGGGAATTTGCTGCATTAGCTCATATTGGAAATCACTACAGAGAAAGAATATATGAAAGAAGATTATATCCATGGAATGGACATTATATTAGAAATGACTCTCGTGGCGAAGAACGTGGTCTAATGATGGCTAACTCCATGCGTGGACGTGGTGATAATATGGGTGTTGCAGGAGCTTTAAATGATAAAGCTGATATTTCTGCACCTGTAAAATCCTATTGGCCAAATGAATATGGATTATACTGTATGGCTGGTAACGTAAATGAATGGGTTATGGATGTTTATAGAGATCTTACTTTTGAAGATATGGAAGAATTCAGACCATTTAGAGGAAACGTTTACACAGACTATGAAGTTATTATTGATCCTAGATCTGGTGATATCGAATTAACTCCTGAAGCTGAAAATTACTTTGATTATTCAGGTAAAATACTTCGTAAACCTGTTAGAGACGAAGAATGTTATAGTCGTGAAAATTATACAACATCTGATAATCGAAACTATCTTGACGGTGACCTTGAATCGTTAATTCCAAATGGAAATGCAGAAGGTTATTGGGTTAAAGGAGATCGCTTTCAAACAGAATCTAATGAAATTAAGGTTAATGATCCTATTGATGCATCACTAACAGCTGAAAATGTTGGTGATATTTATCCTGGAGCTACTTTAATGTCTGGAGGAAACGAAATCCTATTACCAAACGGAATAAAAGTTGATCTTCAAAATATGACATATATACTTCCAACCGGACATGAAAAATCTGCTGATGGAAATATCCTTATGCCTGATGGATCAATGATATTGCCTGGAGGTAAACTACAACTAGCTGACGGTAGTATTATTTATCCTGATCAATTCTTCGTAAACAACACTCCAGATATGTATAAAGAAGGTAATTGGGGTGATTATGGAGAATGGGGATTTGGTCAATTTGATCCTGCTAATCCAAAAGTAAACAAAGGAGATGGTGCAAACGGTAAAGAAATGTCATCTTTAGTTTCCGACAGATCAAGAGTATTTAAGGGTGGTTCTTGGAAAGATCGTGCATATTGGATGGTACCAGGTACTCGAAGATACCTTGATGAAAAACTTGCAAGGTCAGACTTAGGATTCAGATGTGCAATGGACAGAGTTGGATCCCCAGTACAAAGTCAATAATCAATTTCAATATTAAATCAAAACCCCATCTTTGGGGTTTTCTTTTTGTATGAATACAATACAACAAATATATTCTACTTTTAAAATCTACAAATCAATAAATACTGATAGTAGAATAACTCAACCTAATTCAATATTTTTTGCGCTATCAGGAAATAATTTTAACGGAAATAATTTTGTCGAAGATGCTCTTAAAAAAGGTTGTAAAGCTGCTGTATGTTCAGACCCAAAATATAAAGACTTAGATAATGTTTTTATTGTAAAAGACCCCCTCAAAACCTTACAACAACTAGCAAATTATCACAGGCGCATACTAAACATACCAATATTTGCAATTACAGGAACAAATGGGAAAACAACCACAAAAGAATTAATTGCAGCTGTCTTAGCTCAAAAACTAAGAGTTGCATATACTAGAGGAAATAAAAATAATCACATAGGTGTTCCTCTAACATTATTAGCAATGAATCAAACAGTTGATTTTGGAATAATAGAAATGGGTGCAAATCATCAGGGAGAAATACAAACACTTTGTGAAATTGCAGAACCTAATTTTGGATTAATCACAAATATTGGAAAAGCACATCTTGAAGGCTTTGGTTCGATTAAAAATGTAGAGAATACAAAGGCAGAACTCTACAATTACCTAAAAAAGAACAATGGATTAATTTTTAATAATATAAACAATCCTATTTTAAACAGACTTATAAATAATTATTCATCTGTAACATATGGTAGTAGTTCTAATTCTTATTGCTATGGTGAATATACCGAGTTTGGTTTCGAAGCAGCAGTTAAATGGAAAGCTAACAATGAAACAGGATATGCAAAATCAAATTTAATCGGAGACTATAATTATGAAAATATTCTGGCTGCAATTACAGTAGGTTCATATTTTAATGTTCCGGGAACAGCAATAGACAATGCTATATCTAGTTATTTCCCACGTAATAATAGATCACAACTCGTAAAAACAATACGTAATTCATTAATATTAGATTTTTATAATGCAAACCCAACAAGTATGATTGCTGCAATAAAAAACTTTAATAAAATTAATGATAATAATAAATGTCTTATTCTAGGTGATATGTTAGAATTAGGGGATGATAGTCTCGAAGAACACAAAATACTTTTAGATTTTATAGAGAATTCAACCTTTAAGAAAGTCTTTCTTGTTGGAGATATTTTTTATCAATTCAATAATAAATATGAGTTTCAGTTCTTTAAAAGTGTGACACAACTAGCAAATCATTTTGTCAAACATCCTGAAACTAGTAAATTTTTCTTAATAAAAGGATCGAGAGGAATAAAACTAGAAAAATGCACAGATTATTTATAATCAATTCTTTTCCTACTCCCTTTATAAATATTATATCTTAATAATCTACATTCTAATGGGCCATTAAATAAAATATATTTTTTATCAGGTTTCATTCCAACAAATTTCATAGCCATTAAATCAGCAGAAATAATCCATGCAGAAAATCCAGAAAAATCAAATTTTAGTTTATCTCCAATTTTTTTATAAAACAATTTGGAATCATCCAATTTAATCCTCGCCCCATAAGGTGGGTTTGTTATTACAATTCCACCACTAATATTCATATCAAAATCAAAAAAATCCTTAGCCAATATTTTCACATTATGTGCTTTATCAATTTTATACATATTACTCTTTGCAAGTAAAACAGCTTCCGGATTAATGTCTGCTCCAATTATTGTTACATTTCTATCAATAATATTAACTTTAGCCTCACGCAAAATATTCTTCCATAATATACTGTTATAATCATTCCAATTTTTAAATGAAAATTTCTTTCTTTGAATTGTAGGAGGAATATTCTTAGCAATCATATATGCTTCAGTAAGAAATGTACCACTTCCACACATTGGATCTAAAAATAAGTCATTTCGATTCCATTCACTCAAATATATAATTCCAGCTGCTAGGCATTCATTAATAGATGCTTCTCCAATTTCTTTATTAAAGCCTCTAAAATACAATGGTTTTCCTGAGCTATCAAGATATACTGTACATGTATCTTGTGTTTGATAGATACTAATTTTTACATCCGGATCTTTCACATCTACATTTGGACGATCACCAAATTTATCTCTAAAATAATCTACCACAGCATCTTTAGTTTTTTGTTCCAAAAACAAACTATGAGTCATTGTTTTTGATACACTTACGGCACTTACTGCAATTGTTTTATCAAGACTAAAATACTCATCCCAATTAATAGATTTAATGTATTTATATAATTCATATTCATTTGTAACATTCGAATGCCCAATTTTAACCAAAACACTTAATGCTGTTCTTAAATATAAATTACACTTATATATTTGTTCAAGATCTGCTTCAATTCCAACTGCCCTGCGTAAAATTTTAACGTCAAATATCCCTATATCATTTAATTCGGATACCAGAACATTTTCCAGTCCAAACATAGTTTTAATGACTACTCTATATTTCATTTTATTGATTTTTAAATATCTTACGAGAAATTTTACCTGCAATACGTCTTGCTGCTCTTTTACATAAACGATTTATCACATCATCATCTAACTCTTTATAAGTATATTCTGTATTATCCTTATTTAATCCAAAAATTATTTGAAAAAAAGTTCTATTATTTGACAATTTTTCATCTTTACCAACACTTGAGATTAAATCATTTAATAAAAACTTATCTCCATGACTATCAATCATATACAATCTGCATTTTGTTTTCACATTACATGATACAACATTAAATGTTTCCGCAAACTCTGAAGTTGCATCAACGTAAACAGACTCCATTTCATAAGTTTCTGAAATTAACAGATTATCAAGGCTTAAAATATATGCATCCTTTGGATCATTAACATCCTGTAAAGAACTAAGCACATGTATATTATAAGTACTAAAAACTTCCTTCAACTCTTCTTCAAAGTCCTGAATATAGTTATTTGAAAACTCAATATCTACATACTTTTCTGAACTCAAATCAAACTCCGTTTTAAAACAATTATTATCAATTTTAACATATGCCGGTCTATCTAATCGCTTACCTATAGAACATGAATAAAACAACAAAATAGCTAAAACATAAATTAAATATTTACTCAACTTCATAGTGTTTTTTTATTTTATCAAATATAAAAAGTTTTTATGATAAACCTATAATTTAGCCTATTATTAAAAATCAAAAGTTCGTTTATTAAATATTACATAACCAAAGTGTAACATAAAATATGTAGGTCTTGAACTTGTGTCATAATAGTTTACAGTAAAAGCTAGAGGGCCAAGAGCTGTATTATATACTAAACCTAACGATCCCATAAAATGTAAATAAGAAAATCTTTCACTATAATACGGTTGATAAATTCTATCGTACGGTTCTGCCCTAAGAATTTTCTCAAAAGGTGCAAAGGCATACATTTCTAGACGAATATTTATGCGATCACTCAATAATACAATAGGTTTTAACCCCAATGCAGCATAAGAATTTGCTCTATATTCATTAATGAATAATGTCTTACTATGTGGAGTAGGAGTAAATGCCGGAGCCGATAATACACTTGATGTATAATTTCTAAACAAGGATTTATTACTAACAAATAACTCAGCATATACGCCCATAGTAAAGTGTTTTGAAACTCTAGAATAAGTATCAGACAAAGCATTAAACTGTATCCATGAATGAGGGCAAATATAGTTATCAATTTCAGCAGTTGTTGATCCTGGAATATTCTCTTCGAGGCCCCAAACATATCTAAAGCTCAACGCCGTTCGTCCACCTTTTGTCGCATATTGTAAATAATTTTGATTATTTCTTAACAGACTAAAATGAACACTATTTATAGCAAAAGTTGTATAATCAGCTGTATCATTTTGTAAGAAATTTGAAACTTGAAAATAATCGTATGTTTGATATCCCTTAACAAAACCAAACTTCATAATCGAAAATCTGTTTATTGGAGTAAACATATCTATTCTGGTATTATTATCATAATTTATTAAATAAGGTGGTCTGTATTCTAGTGAGAACAATCTGGAATTGCCCTTAAAAAAATCGAAACGATTTACATTAGCAGCAATGTCCAAGGCAATTGGAATTACAAAAGGAAAATCTATACGACCAGACAAATGTAATGAACTATACAATCTACCAAAATATATATTAGTATTTAATAACAATGAAACTCCATTGAGAATTTTATAATTGAATCCAACAAAACCAGTATTTGAATATCCTGTAGATAAAGCAGCTCCAAATAATATATCCGCTCTTTTTTCCTTCTTAACATCCAAAATTACATCAAAAAAACCTGTTGTATCATTAAATCTTGCACGTGGAGTTGCTGTCTCTATCTGAAAATCTAAAATCAACTTATAATATTCAGATTCAAATTGCTTTATGTTTAATTTTTCTGATTTTCCTTTAAAAGAATTGATAACATATTCTTGTGATTTTTTATCTATACCTTTGATATAGATTTTATCAAAGTCGAAATGTGGAACTCTTTCTTGAAATCCTTTTCTTTTTTCTGCAAGTAATACAGAATCCTGTCTCCTATCAATTCGTTCAAGAATGCTATCCATCATCAAATTACATGTTTTATAACCTTTTTGAGAGAACTCATCAATTCTATGAAAATCAAGTAAACTAGCATTAGTAAAATCAACATGTATAGTTAATCCTTCTTCAGGTGGAACCTCATATTCCTTTTTCTCACCCATAATCATATTCTCAATCTGTAGCATTAGATCATCCGGGTTTGGCTTTTCAGAATAACTTGTAACACTAACTCCTATCATAATATCAGGATTAAACTCATTTCGCATAACATCAACTGGAAAATTATTATAAATTCCACCATCAAAAAACAAAACACTATCAATAACAACCGGTTTAAAATAAAATGGGAATGTCATTGAGGCTCTTATAGATTGTCCAAGATCTCCTTTTCGAAAAATCACCTCTCTATTATTGTAAACATCTGCTCCTACACATCTATATGGAACCAATAGACTATCAAAATTATTATTAGCAGCAGCTGAATACTGAGCAAAATATTCCATAATACCAAAATCCATAGGTTGAGTTGCTACCAAATTTGTTGGTAAAACAATATTTATATTACTGTCTAATCTTTCTAGTCCCAACTTAAATGAAGATGCATCCGGGCTATTTACTTTAAAATAATAATATTGATCATCAGGAATTCTACCCTTATAATAATTTACAAACTTCTCTTCACGAAACATTTCCTCCATTTGATCTGGAGTCATCCCAATAGAATATAAGCCACCAATTATTGCCCCTATAGAGGTACCTACAACATAATCAATTGGAATATTATTCTCTTCTAAAGCACGTATTACACCAATATGCGCCATGCCTTTTGACCCTCCCCCACTTAATACTAATCCAACAGTTTGAGAATATGATAAATTTGAGATTATCATTCCCAAAACAATAACAACTAATATTTTAGACAATTTCTTCAATATAAATAGTTTATATAATATAAGACGTATTTTTTACGATTTGGGTGCTAATATTCTAATATTTTTCAACAGTATTTTATATAATTTATTGTATAAAATGAAGTTTTCTTCTAAATTACATATTTTAAGCTATTATACTATCTTAAAAATCAATTAAAAACATAATTTTTTATTTAGTACATGGCAAAAAACAAATGTTTCAAAGTGTTAAATATTTTAAAATTTCATAAAACCCTGTAAGCGATGCGGTGAGCTTGTCGAACTGGGTTTAATATTTGTAACCACGGACATCCCGACAGTTGTCGAGGATATTCGCCGTCCGTGGGCTACAAATAATAATAAAAATATTTCTGGCGTATATCTTTGATATGACTGTTCCGAAAGCTTTCGGAATCGAGGTCTGCAAAGATTATGACAGAAATTTTTGTCATGTACTTAGAATTTTTTATAATTTTAAAAAATCTAAAATAGAGAATCTGAAATAGATGTTCAAAATAAAATCATATCTATCCCTTGTAAAATTTAGCCATACTATTTTCGCTATGCCATTTGCAATAATTGGATACTTTATGGGAATAAGACAATTCAATTTTTCAATTGATTGGATAAAATTTTTATTAATATTATTATGTATGGTATTTGCTAGGAACAGCGCAATGGCTTTTAACAGATACATTGACAGGAATATTGATAAAAAAAACCCAAGAACTTCAAAAAGAGAAATCCCACAAAAAATAATTAGTCCAAACAATGCTCTAATATTTACAATAATAAATTCTATATTATTTATTATAACATGCTATTTTATTAATAATACTGTTTTGTTTTTATCTCCTATTGCCCTTTTTATTATATTAATGTATTCTTACACAAAACGTTTTACTTTTTTATCCCATGTATTTTTGGGCTTTGCCCTATCGATTGCCCCAACAGGAGCATATATAGCTGTTGTCGAAACTATTGACCTACAAATTATTACACTTTCTACATCTGTGCTATTCTGGACAGCAGGATTTGATATTATTTATTCTTTACAAGATGAAATATTTGACAGAAAAAACCATCTATTTTCAATTCCGGCAAAATTTGGACGAAAAACTTCGCTACTAATTTCTCTTCTGCTTCACACAATATCAATATATTTTTTGTTATACTGGACAATCTTACAAAATAGTAATTTTATAATTTGGATTGGATTCTCCATCTTTGTAATACTACTTATCTATCAGCATATAATTGTCAAGCCTAAAGACATCTCAAAAATTAATATTGCATTTGGCACAACAAACGGAATAGCTTCTGTTTGTTTTGCTCTACTAACTATTATTTCATATTTAACCACAAATATTCTGTAAAATTAGATAACGCCCAAAACAATTGGGGCATATAAATAAAATCTAATCACTCTCAATAATCCAATATATGATAGTCTAGAAACAGGAAAATTAAGGATGCCAGCCAAAGAACAAACTGTTGCATATGGTAATGGGAACAAAGCAGCAATAGCTATAAATACTACACCCCATTTTTTAATTTTTGAAATATGATTTGAATATAAATTCTCTATTCTTTTTCTAACACGAGGAATCTTACTTATGCCCCACCCTATTGCATATGCATTTATACCACCAAAATATGAGAGGATTCCCAACAAACCAACCCATAAATAAAAACTTTCCATTTCACTTATCCATAAAATAAAAAAATCAGGAGGGATTAAACCTAAAATACTTTCAGATAATAGAAAAAACAACAACACAAACTCGGATCTAAAATTATCAATTATAAAATTAGGTATCTCACTAACCTGAATAATAAATGAATTTAAAATCCAAACAAGCAATAGTACCAATAAAATAATTACAACAACCTTCATAACATTGGCTATAATAAAGCTAAATAAGCCCCTTGATCTATAATACCTATAATAGATATTAAATGTTCGCCAAATATTTTTCCTCTCCTTCCTCATTACTTAATTATTTTATAAAATTAACTATTTTTTTATATTGGTAATATTTGTTGAAAACATTTTTTTAAATAATTATTAGGCATATTTATTGTTAACAATAATTAAACAAATAATTTTACGTTGTATTATTAAATAAAATGAAATATCTTTGTTTGCGTAAATAATGAGAAAACATCTTTTCATACAACTATTAGTATTTACTCTGATTTCTACATCCAGTTTTAGTCAGTATATGCTAGACTTTTGTAATAATATAGAAAGTAAAAAATTAATAAAGAAATATGAAAAAGCTATTGATTTATTAGTTGAAAGAAGATTAAATGAAGCAGAAATTGAATTTACCGAAATTATAGAAATTGAGCCTTACTTTACAGAAGCATGGGTAGCTATCGCAGAAATCAACTACTCAAAATATGAGTCTGCTCAAAATCGAAAATCACAAGAAAAACACTATGAAGTTTACATAAAATCTTTAGAACAAATTGTCGCAACATGCCCTTCATTTCAGGATTATGAGATCAATTATAAACTAGGAAAAATCTTCTTTGCAGAAGACAAGTTTGATGATTCCATGAAATATCTAAGAACTTATATTAAACATATATCTAAGAATTCAAAATATTACTCTGATGCACAAAGTACTTTAAGCTACATAGAACATTTTCTAAATCTGACAAAAAATCCTGTTCCTTTTAATCCTGTAATTGTTAAAGGCATCTCAACAAACAATGATGAATATTTACCAATAATATCTCCGGATGGAAGCATGGCATTTTTCACACATGCGTATATGAAAAAAGAGATTGGATCAATTTATGGACCCAAATATACAGAAGAGTATACAATGGCAAAATCTATTGATAATAGCGGTACAAATTTTAATGAGGTCGAAGCCTTACCATATCCTTTCAATAGCGGCAAAAACCAAGGAGCATCTGCCATAACCATTGATAACAGTACAATGTTTGTAACAATATGTACTCCCATTAGTAAAGATTATGAAAATTGTGATATTTTCTATACTACACGAAATACAAATGGAGGATGGAATGAATTAAAAAGTGTAGGTAGTAATATTAATGGTTTAAAAACCTGGGAATCTCAACCCAGTATTTCTGCAGATGGAAAGATTCTATATTTTGCAAGCATTCGAGAAAGCAATATTGGTTTTGATCCAAACAATTACACATCCGATATTTATTGCTCAATAAAAAATGAAGACGGAACTTGGGGAGATCCTCAAAACTTAGGTCCGGTTATTAATACTCCCGGAAATGAAAAATCCCCATTTATTCATTCAGATAGTCAAACTCTGTATTTCTCATCTGACGGACATATGGGTATTGGAGGTTATGATATATTATTTTCCAAATACAGAGAAAATTCCTGGACAAAACCTGTAAATATTGGATATCCAATTAACACAAAAAGTAATGATTTAGGGTTTATTGTAAATACTCAAGGTACAAAAGCATATTTCGCATCAAATAATTTAAATGGTCTTGGAGGTTGGGATATTTATTCATTCGAATTATATCCCGAAGCAAGACCCGAAAAAGTATTTCTTGTAAAAGGGCAACTTATTGACGATGAAGGTGCGGCTTTAACTGAAGCTAAACTGGAAGTAAGAAATATCAGAACCCAAGAAATATCTGAAGGTATTGTCAACTCAGAAACAGGTAATTATGCAGTAGCGGTTAAAGTTGAAGAAGAAAAAGAAAATGACGATTATCTTATGGTTGTCAAAAAAGAAGATTACAGTTATACTTCTGCCCTAATAGAGCCAACTGAAGAAACATTTATAGAGCCTGTTGAAGTTAATTTTGAAGTTAAACCAATAGCTGTTGGAAAAGCTGTCGAATTAAGAGATATTTATTATCCAACAGCCTCATACACAATCGATAATAAAAGTTTAGCTGTTCTTGATGGCTTTATTGAATTTATGAATGACAATCCGGGAGTTAAAGTCGAAATTCGTGGTCATACTGACAATACAGGCTCATATCAAGGTAATATAAACTTATCTAACCAAAGAGCAAAATCAGTTTACAATTATCTAATTGCACATGGAATTAAAAGTTCAAGGTTAAGATACAAAGGTTTCGGTCCTGATAAACCAATTGCTTCTAATGATAATGAAGATGGAAGAGCAAAAAATCGAAGAACAGAATTCTTTATTATTGATAAATAAAAAAGTGTCAGGATAAACCTGACACTCTCATATTTGATTGTCTTTCATGGTTGATTAACTATCTGCCTGTTTCGTCTTTAGCTCTTTTAGCTGCCAATACAGCTTTCTTTTTTTGAGTTGCCAAAGAAACAACTACTAAAATAATAAATGATAATGGTATTGCAACAATGCCAGGATTATCCAATGGCCATATAGCATCCGATTTTAACATTCCGTATCTTTCATACATCTTTGGTGATAAAAGAATCAACACAATTGACGAAATTATACCCGTTACAATTGATGCTGAAACACCTTGTGCTGTGGTTTTTTTCCAGAATAAAATCATTATTATTGCTGGAAGGTTACCAGCTGCTGCAACAGCAAATGCTAAACCTACGAGGAATGAAACATTCATACCTTTAAATAATATACCAAGAATAATTGCTATAATACCCACAGAAAATGCTGCAATTTTGCCTGCACGCACTTTACTTTTATCTGTCATTTTAACATTCAAATATTGATCAATAAAGTCATGAGCGATAGCACCAGATGAAGCAACAATAAGTCCTGAAACTGTTCCAAGAACAGTTGCAAAAGCTATTGCTGAGATTAATGAAAAAATCCCAACTCCAAATGTTTTAGCTAACAATGGACCCGACATATTACTGCTTGAAACATCAATAACACCATTTACCATAGCACCTAAACCTAGATATAAAGTTAAAATATAAAAGAACCCAATAGCAGCAATAGCAACAATTGTTGATTTACGAGCTGCTTTCTGACTAGGTACTGTATAATATCTTATCAATACATGAGGTAATGCAGATGTTCCTAAGAATAATGCTAACATCAAAGAAATAAAATTAAGTTTATCCCAAAGATCACCATCCTTTAACTTAAAAATCATTCCAGGTTTCATAACATCTGTACCAGGTACAAGCTTTGGATAGTAAATTGTTACCTTGTTTTCTCCATCTGCAACTAATGTTTTAGTATAGATAATTATATCACTATCTTCTATTTGTGTTAAAAAACTAAACGGATTTGTTGATCCAGTCTCAGTTACTTCCTGACCTTTACAAACTATTCTATGCAAATGCCCAACCTGATAAAATTGTCTGGCAGATTTTTCGGCACCATTGTATAATTTATCTCCTTCATTAGATTCTGTTACAGAAAGTGATTCTTCAAGCAAAACACTCTCTTCCGTTCTATGAACTTTAAACCATCTAACATATCCATGTTCACCATATGCAAATTTAACAAATTCATTTCCCTTAGCATCCTTATAGATTTTTGCCGGAGAATCTAACGGCTCATCTTCCAATTGTATCTTATCACCATCTATAACATAAGCTTTTAAAGTATGAAACATGTGATAATCATCATTTGGAGGATTTAACAAACCTTTATTAAGAATTATAACAGTTAGCACAACAGTGACAATTATCAGTAGTCCACCCTTTAAAAACTGCACATATGTTGTAGAAGTCATACCAGCAGTTGCAACAATTAAAATTACAATAGAACCAACAATAACTACACCAACCCAATGAGGCAATCCTAATAAAGGAACAACAAGATCACCTGCACCTACCATCTGTGGTATTAAATAAAATAAAGATACAACAAGAGTACTGATAGCAGCTGTAAGTTTAATGCCTCTTGAATTAAATTTACTATCAAGCGCATCTGTAAAGGTAAACTTACCCATACGTTTTAATGGTTCTGCCACAACAAACAGTGCTACAACCCAACCAGCCAGATAACCAATAGAATACAAAAATCCATCATAACCAGCATAAGCAATCATACCACAAATTCCTAGAAATGATGCTGCAGACAAATAATCTCCGGCAAATGCAATTCCATTAACAGCCCAATGAATAGTACCACCTGCAGCGTAATAACTACTTGCTGTTTTAGTTTTTCTTGCAAAATAAAAAGATAAGCCAAGAACTAAAACAACAAAAGTGACAAAAATAATTATAGCCCAAATCGACACATCATATATCATACCTCACCTCCTTCTTCATTAAATTTGTTCTCTAATCTCGTTGCAATAAGATTATAGAAAAATCCCATTATTACAGCTAATAAAATCAAGAAAAAACCATAAACAACCGCAAGATTAAGTCCTAAAAAAACTCTCTCCCCAATTAGTTCCGGCTTAAAAACACATAAAAATACAAAACTGACATATACCAGAAGATATACAAAGAAAAATCTCAATCCTAATTTAGATTTTTGCTTTGCAGATCTATCCTCTTTCAGTTCCGCAGCAGGTCCATGTAACATTGTCTGAAATTTTAGTTAATAAATAAACAATACTCTCTTATCATAAAATTCATAATACTTGTCAAAAATATAATTAAATGATTAAAAATAACATTATGATTAGTTGTGATACAACATTGTTTTTTAACAACTTTTACTATTTTTGTTACAAAATATTGGGAAACAATGAAATTTAAGAAAAATATTAATTGTGTAAATTGTAAACTCAAATGCGATATTTACAAAACAATTATCAATAAGGGAAAAGACTTTACAGGAATAAATCCATTACACGTCTATTATAATAGACACGAATATATTTGTAAACAAGGAAATAGCGTAACTCATGCAATATATATAGTTGAAGGTTCGGCAAAACTATTTATCGAAGGACTAAACAATAGAAATATTACATTGTATATTATGACACCCAATAGTTATGTAGGTCTGTTGTCATTTTTTGAGACACCCTATTACAGCTATTCTGTACAAGCTCTTGAGGATACACATATTTGCATGGTTGATTTAGAATATATAAAAAAACTATACATAGAAAATCACTACTTCCTATTAAAACTAAATCAAGCTTTTGGAAAATCTGTTTCTTCAATTCTAAGCAAAATAATTACATTAAATCAAAAAAACATCCGTGGTCGAATAGCAGATAGCCTATTATATTTAGCAAAATTATATAAAAATGATAGTTTCAAAATGCTATTATCAAGAAAAGAACTTGGCGAGTTATCGTCAATATCTGAAGAAAACGCTGTTAGAATTCTTGGAGAATTTAGAAGAGAAGGTATTATAAATGTTGAAAACAAAACAATTGAAATAATAGATAAAAAACTTTTAGAAAAAATATCTGAAGTTGGCTAATTTTAAGTATTACATTGTTCCTTTAAAATCATAACTCAATTTTGACAACATTATATTTATATTTGATAATATTTTCTTAATTATCGTTTTTTCAAGATCACTAATATTTTTTGTACTTATCAAATTATCAGGTGGAATTCCCTTTGTAACAAGAATTGACTGATGATTCAACCTCATTGATTGCAAATATTTATATGCTTGAACAATGTTTTGATATGAAGATAAGGATATTATGTTCTTATCTTTTAATATTTTTAACCGCTTAATAGTAGAAGCCTCTTCAATTTGATTATTCAAAGCATATATACGTGCAAAATTAACTATAGGCATTATTGTTTCTTTAATATTTACAGTTTCAGGTGGTGAGCCAGCAGTTTCGAGCAAAATATTACCCCAAAAGCCTACTTGAGGTTTTAGTTTTATTGTATCCTGAGCAAGAAGGAATAAATAAGCAGGATTCTTTATTGTAAAACTTTTAATTTTATTTTTCAATTCTTTAACTAGAGATTCTTTACCATAAACTGCTCGCATATCAAAAAATATACTAATATCAAGTAGATCTTTTCCTGTACCATTATTTATCCATTTTGCGAAATAATTTTCCCACATAGAATAAGGTTGACAATACTCTGTATTCTTCGCCATAATATTTCCTTTACAATGTTTAAACCCTACCTCATTAAGCGAATCACAAATAAAATTTGAAAGTTCAATAAAATATTCCTTAACTAATGCTAATTTAGAAGATTCTACATTTTCGAATATTATTGCATTATCCTGATCAGTATTTAACGTTTGTTCTTGTCGAGCCTCACTTCCAAGAGTTACAAAACAAAAATCAACTGGTGCAGCCCCAAACATCTCCAATCCCATTTCTATTAACTTTTTGCATATTAAATCAGAAATAAATGACAGACTTTTCAGCAATAATTCTGCATCAGTACTTGTTCGAGCAACAGGCAATATAAAAGAAATATATTTATTATAGACAACTTTTAATTCATCTATTGATTTCGATCTATCAACTGAATTAACAACAGCTAATGGCAAAAAATCATTTAACACAACAAGGTCTTTTTTATCAATAAATCCTAAAATAGAATTTTGATAATCTTTAACTACGACATATTCAACATTTTTATTTATTGCATAATAGTTTAAGAGTTCCAAAACAGATGCTTTAGCATCAATAAAATTTAAAGGTGAATTCATATACACATACACACCTTCTTTTAAGTCTTTTTTATTAAAGACTCTCTCTCTTATTATTCTATTTTCCACATATCCGATAGTAGAACCATTTTCAGCTTCAACCAATGCAAAGTCTACCGAAGCATGATTCATTTTGTTGATTAAATCTCCAATCTTACTACTATAATTACATACAACTGCATTTTTACAAAACTTAGTAACAGGTATCAATAGTTGCTGCATAAAACTAATGTACTCTGCATTAATACTATCTAAATCACTATTTACTCCCTCATCAACACTTATATCTTGAATTATCCCATCGCAAAACTTTGGATTACCAGCTGAATCAGATATTACAATTAAAGAAACTACAGCATACACATATTCTCCTGATTTTTTTCTTAATTTAATTAATTGATTCTTAATAAAACCTTCTTTTAATAAATTATTTCTAAATGTAAGTTTATCATATTTTTCGACAAAAAAGTCAAGAATGTACATATTTTGAATATCACTAAACTTACTATATCCAAAAATAGCCAAAGCAGTTTGGTTTGCTTCCAAAAATTTACCTTTAGTATCAATTGAGGTTCTAAAGATACCTTGGTTTAAACGATCCATTAACGATTGAAATTTCTCACGGCTACTTAACAATTCTTCTTTTACTAATTTATCAGAACTAACATCCTTTAAACTAAATATTAAAGTTTTTTGTTCATAAAATTTAAAAGAATTTATATTAATTATAACATCTATCGCCATACCATAAGAAGTAGTCAACTCACATTCAAAAGATGTCTGGTTTATGCTTACTTTCTCAGAATTTAAATCGTTAATTATTTTCTTTGGAATATTTAAAAAACTCTCTATCCTCTTATTAAATATTTGTTCTTTAGAATATCCTGACATTTTTTCAAAAATCGGATTTATAAAAGAAATCTTATCATCAATTACCATTATTAAACCCTCTGTTGATGCATCTACAAGAGAACGATATTTTTCTTTTGATTTATTTAATTCTACCTCCGCAGCGATTCGTTTTTTTTCAATATTAAAGGACTGTCGTCCAACCCAAAATAAAATAACAATTATCAATAATGCTATAACTACACTTATAATAATAAATCTATTAATTAATCTAGATATCTCATTTTTCACATCCTCAATATAAATACCTGTACCAACTATCCAACCCCATGGTTCAAATAATTTAACATAAGATAATTTTGGAACAATTAAATTTGGATCATCTTTCCATTGCCACATATATTCAACATATCCATGTTTCTTTTGCTTTACTACATTTACACATTCTACAAATAGCTTTTTCCCATGAGAATCTTCAAAATCACTAAGATCAGTTCCATTCAATTCAGGTCGATAAGGATGAACAACCATTACTGGTTGTAGATCTGTAACCCAAAAATAATCTTTATTTTCATCACCATATCTTAAATATTCTATCCTCGAAATTGCTGTATTCTGAGCCTCCTCCCTACTAATCAATCCAGCCATTTCATCTTTATAATACTTTTCAAGAATACTTGTTGTAGTATTTGTTAATTCTGCAATCATTTCACGTTTTTTATCCAAAATCGAATTTTTGAATTGCGGAATCACAATAAAAAATAAAGTTACAACAAATAATAAAACTGCTAATACGGATGGAAAAACGATATTAATAATAAATTTTTTTCTAGCTTTCTTTAAAATTTTATCCATTTGATTTTCAGGTTTATTCAAAATTATAAAAAATTTCATTATTAACACACAAAGCACTAATAAACTTTACCTATAAATATAAATATGAATGTACTAAAAAACAAGGAGATATCGGGTCAATTCTATTTTCTGGGGAGAAATAACTTAAACAACTAGTAATATTACAAAGTCAGTACTATTCTTTTAAACTATTTCCTTACTTTCTCCTTGATGAACCGAACAAAGTGAGCTCGTGAATACCTTTGAAATTAATATTCTATGAACATAAAGTAACAAAGAATCAAGATCAGGTAACGCATTCGACAGGCTCAGCGGAACTGCCTACAACCCACCTCACACAAAACAAAAGAACTGTATGGTAACCTGGTATAAGAAAACGAAAAATACTCATAGAACAGATACTATATTACTTGCAACAATACAATAATGAATAATTGATTATTGTTTTCTTATAAACGACATGTCGGCTTACCACAGTTCTATTTATTTTGCGCTCACCGCTAGAGCGACCGGCTACCTGATCGAGCCTACGCTCTTGTGTTTACGTACAATCTAGGGAACTATTTCCAAGTTATGTCATTAAAACAGTAAAACTATTTTTTATTACATAATTTTACAATTCTAATAATGACATAGTGTTATTGAACTCCCCAGAAAATAGGATTGATCCGAGATATCATAATGACATAAGAGAATAAAAAAAGCTCTGTTAAAACAGAGCTTTTTACTTATTTTAAATATTTTAAAATCTTTTTTCTTTAATTCTTGCTTTTTTACCTGTAAGGCCACGCAAATAATATATTCTAGCGCGACGAACTTTTCCAACTTTATTTATTTCAATCGACTCAATAAAAGGAGAAGCTATAGGGAATATTCTTTCAACACCAAAAGATCCTGACATTTTACGTACTGTAAATGTTGCAGTATGTCCAACACCTT
>CAYUWD010000002.1:0-95041 GCA_964448235.1 uncultured Bacteroidales bacterium
TATTCTGAGAACTATAAATATTGTAAAGTATTACCCATTAAAATAATGGTAGAACCATTTAAATAAAAAACAAATTTAAGTTTTTTTCTAAATTTGTTTATCTTTAAAATCTATATAGTAAATTAAGAAGTATTACTTAAAGTCATTTCTATGAAAATAATAATAACAGGTGCAACGGGATCCCTTGGAGCATATCTAACAAGATATTTCTCAAAACTAGGCCATGAAATAATTGCATGTGGCAGAATTAACAATCCACCGGCAAACTTACATAAATATGCAAATTATTTAAATATAGACATAAATAATCCTTTTGTATTTCCACAAGCAGATGTTTGCATACATACTGCTGCTTTATCTGATGACAAGGCAACATATAACGAATTATACAAGCCTAATGTAATTGGAACACTTAATACTTTAAATGCTGCTAGAAATACTAGAACATTTATTCACATATCTTCTTCTTCGGTTTACTTGCCTCATCCTAAAGCTTTAACAGAAGATATGGCGGGAAATCAAAATAATAAGTTACTATCCCCTTATGGTAAATCAAAACTTGAAGCAGAAAAGATTCTTAAAAAAAATGCAAAACATGAATCTTGCTTCATTTTAAGACCACGAGCCTTCTATGGTGTTGGCGACAGAGTTATTTTACCTAGAATACTAAAACTAGTAAAAAACAATATTTTCTCACGCCCGGGAGATATGAGAATAAATGTCAGCCTAACACATTATGACAACATTGCTAAAGCAATTGATTTATGTATTTCATCTGAAAAAAAAGGGATACATATATACAATGTTGCCGATGCACAACCTTATGTTTTTGTTGAAGTCATTCGCAAAATAATTAAGGCTGTTTACAAAAAACCAATAAAAGAAAAGAAAATAGGCTTATGGATTCTTAAACTAATGTCCATATTCAAAATTGGAGGAATTACACCACTCTTGGTACGTTCATTTTCACAAGACATGACTTTAGATATTAGTAAAATACAAAAAGAACTCAATTATGAAGCTGTTGCTGATTTCGATTCAAAACTTACTGAATTATCAGATTGGATTACAGAAATTGGAGGTATTGAAGCGCTAAAATCTGGAGACAAAAAATACGCCTGGCTAGTTAAATGATAAAAAAACAAAATCATATTACAAAAAAAACTATATATATTTCTCTTGGAATCATATTTCTTGGACTAGCATACATAGGTATTATTTTACCAGGATTTCCTGCAATTCCATTTATTATTCTTGCATTATTCCTATTTGCAAATAGTTCAGAAAAACTCTACTCATGGATGTTGCGACAGAAGATAATAGGTAAAATAGTTACAAAAACTAACGCTAGGAAGAAAAATCTTTGGTTTAGACTATTTGTTATATCTCAACTCTGGGTTTCAATAAGTGTTGCAATAATATTATTTATAAGTAATTGGATATGGATAAGTACACTTATCTTAAGTGGAATAGTCTTTAGTTATTTGACATATCGTCTACTTCAATGGTTACAAAACGAGAATATCAAATAACTCCTATTGTGAAACAAATCTTTTTGCTGCAAGATACTCCTGTGGACAAATAAATATTTTTGTATCAGGCATAATTGTATAGCCTCTTCCATCCGGATTATATTTCTCAAATAATGCAACAATTTTATTTGCATATTCATTGATATTCATATCCTCAAGCATATTCAATTCACGTACATTAATCAAATCAGAATCTTTAAAATTATATGCATCTGTACTTTGCTGTGTATTTAGAGTAACCTGACCCCAAGATTCAAAAAACCTACTGATATTTTTAAGCATAAGCTTAAAATGTGAACTATGATTAAGGTTTAAATAATGAGAATTAACAAAGCCTATATTCTCTTGCACACACAGTTTCTCAAATTTTTGAACCCAGTACCAATATCTAGGATTATCGGGATGAATAAATGGGAAAAGATTACAACTCAAATTATAATCACAATGCCCAAATGCAACTTGTTTAAATTTTGGATGTTTAAACTTCATAATTGCTTCAATATTTGCAAAAGCCTCATTACTTTCTACAATAGGAATTATTTCCTGAAAATTGATATCCGAATTTTCATTAAGAAAACTCTCCATAATATCAGGCGAATGCACATTAGCAAGAAACAGAGCATTAAACTCCATTCCTTCAAGTTGATTTAATGCTACAATATCATCATGATATCTATTTAGTCCATACTCATTAATTCTAAATCCCAACCAATCACCAAGTACATTTGACTTATTCTTTAACAACAAATTTATGACCTTTGTCCTATAATCTGTTTTATATCGGTTTGTATCATTTTTTTTAAAATCAATGATACTATCTTCAAAATCAAAACATGATAGGGTATTTTGTTCAGATAGCTGTTTATGAAAATCGATAAAAGTATTTTCTTTAAACTTAACAAATTGGTAAGAAGTAATCATTACAATATTTTTTAAAAAAACACAGACTAATTTGACCTTTTAAAACTCTTTTCAAATAATTTTAACGCCAGTAAAGATAGTTTATATGTTACAAATATCAAAATTGGCCATGCAATTAAATACAAAATTTCATTTAAATAATTCATAATAAAAAACTAATATGTAAATTCTTTTTTGTCATTTATTTCTTGCTCGTTAATTTTTTTCTTGTTTATTGCGCGCCAAGCAATAACAATGTATGCAAACACAAAAGGTATAATTAAAGAAACAATAGACATTATTTTCAAAGTAAATAAACTGGCACTGGAGTTGGTTATTGTTAAGGAACTTTGCAAATCAAAATAAGATGGATAAAATACAGTGTTATTATATCCTGCAAGAAGGAAAATAGCTAAAACGACTAAAATAGTTCCAGTTGAACTAAACCAAAACCCTTTATCATATTGTTCTTTTCGCATTATGGTGATTATAATACCCCACAAAAAAGCTAAAACACCTACAATAAATGCAATAAGAAGCACAGGCATTTTAATAAAATTATGTAAATATTTATTCTTTTCAAGAAATACCACTCCATGTATATCAACTGCATATCCATCTTTAATTAATAAAAACGCCATAAAAGAGATAAAAAAGATAAGAAAAAGCGAAGAATTAACTACTAGCTTTTTTCTAATCCTAGCATAAATAATTGTATGACTAATTGTATTTGCAAAATATAATAATCCTAATACTCTAGCTAGAAAGAAAATTGCAAAACCCAATGAAAGATTGTGCCACGACAATAATGCTTCTAATCCTCTAGTATTGTTTTGCCATTCGACATTATTCATCATATTTATTGAATATTCTGCACCATTAAAGAATGTTCCCACAATAACTCCAATTAAGATTGTTCCAAATAATCCATTTATAAGCAATAAAAGCTCAAAAAACTTTGCTCCAAATACATTTCCTTTTTTAGATCTATATTCATACGATACAGCTTGTATAGTAAAAGCAAGCAACAATGCAGTCCATACCCAATATGCTCCTCCAAAACTAACAGAATAAAACAAAGGGAAAGAAGCAAAAAATGCCCCACCAAAAGTTACAAGTGTTGTAAATGTAAATTCCCATTTTCGACCTAAAGTATTTATCAACATTTTTCGTTCAGTTTCTGTTTTGCCTACAGTATATATTAATGTTTGTCCTCCTTGTACAAACAATAAAAACGTTAATAATGCACCCAATAAAGAAATTATAAACCACCAATATTGCTGAAAAAACAGATATGAAATCTCTAATATTAACATTATTTTTTCCCTCCCTTATCTTCTGGAAAATTAGGTCCTATTTTAATAAAATGTATCATAATACTCAATTCAGTAATTAGTAATGCTGTAAAAACAAATGCAAAAATCCAGAATGTCAACTGAACAGAATTACTACTAATATTTGTAACACCGGCTTTTGTTGTCATTAAATCCTGAATTACCCATGGTTGCCTTCCAAGTTCAGCAACAATCCATCCTGCTTCTGATGCTATAAAAGCCATTGGGATACTCAACACCCCTATTATATACAATAGCTTAGAGCACTTTAGATTCTCTATTTTATTTTTAATTGTGAACCAAGCAAAAAACAAAAAAATAAATACAAACAAAGTACCTAAAATAACCATAATATGAAAACTATAGAAAACTATAGAAACACTAGGAACAATATCATTAGGTTCATCTACATAGGAATAGCCAAAATGTTCGAAGTTATCCATCAAAATGGTTAGATGCTTTTCAGATTCAACAACATTTCCTTCTTTTTTATATGTTTTATAAGCGATTAAAGCATCCATAGCATTGTTGCCTCTTTTGATTCGCTCTTGAGTAGATAAAATGTTCTGCTCAGGATTACCTTCAATAATATCATTAATCCCGGCAACATACGAATTAGAATTTCCATCAATTAAAAAACTTAATATTTTTGGCATTCCAATCTTAAAAACAAAAGGATCTTCGTCATTATCTACTGTTTTCTTTGGGTTTAAAAATCCGATAGCAATCAGTTCAACCCCTTCACCCCCTTCATATAAACCTTCCATTGCTGCAAGTTTCATTGGTTGATGTTTTGCGACTTGTACTGCGGATCCATGTCCTGTAAATATCAATGCTATTACTGAAATAAATCCAAAGACAGATGAAATAATTATACTTCTTTTTGCCAATAAAGACTCTCTTTTTCGCAACAAATAGTATGAACTAACACCTATAACAAATAAAGCTGCTAAAACATAACCGCTTGTTATAGTATGTAAAAACTTATTTATCGCAACAGGAGAAAGAAACACATCCCAAAAATTGATCATTTCATTTCTAGCTGTATCAGGATTAAATCTCATTCCTACAGGGAATTGCATCCAGCCATTTGCAACCAATATCCATAAAGCAGATAGATTTGCTCCCAAGGCAGTTAACCAAGTTGATAAAAGATGGAACTTTTTACTTACTTTATTCCACCCAAAAAACATTACAGCGATAAAAGTACTTTCCATAAAGAATGCCATAATACCTTCAATTGCTAGAGGAGCTCCAAAAATATCGCCAACAAACCAAGAATAATTTGACCAATTTGTGCCAAATTCAAATTCTAATATTAAGCCTGTAGCAACTCCAATAGCAAAATTAATCCCAAATAACTTCATCCAGAACTTTGTAATACGTTTCCACTCGGGCTCTCCTGTTTTAACATATATCGATTCCATAATCGCTATAATAAACAATATCCCTAATGTTATTGGAACAAAAATCCAATGAAACATAGCTGTTAAAGCAAATTGCGCTCTTGACCAATCAACCAGAGATGGGTCAATGTTTAAGAATAATTGTGTCATTCTTAGCTGTTTTAATTAATTCATTTATAACATGTTCACTTCTTTGTTCATCCGAAGAATAATTCTTTTTCAAATAATTTGGAAAAAAAACAAACTTAATAAGCACAAACACAAGAAAACCTTTAAGCAAAATAATTAGCCATAACTGTTTACCCCATAAAGGCATATTTTTAAATCCTTCATAATAAAATTTAAATATTTTTTTCAAAATACTCATTTTTGTTTTTTTCGTTTTTTATAATGCAATGGATCTCCTAATTCTCCATATCCAATAGTATCTCCCGATTTATTTATTTGTTTTTCCAACTGTTTTATATATTTATCTGTCTCCGGAATAATTTCAGGTTTTCCTTTATAGAGGTTGTACGACTGATGATACTTTACAGGAGTAATATTTGGCATAATAACATTTGCTCCTAATCTAATCCCCTCTTCTCTACCATCAGGATTAATAGCTTGTAAGGCTGTTGCAGAGGCAATATTTACATCTTTCATAAGAATTCGTAACACTGCTATCATTTTAAGTGTAAGAAAATATCTTTCTTTAATTGGTAATAATAAGTTTTTGTATTTATAAAGAGGTGTATCTTCATGCTCAATATATGGCCCCATACCACACATATCAATATCATACTCTTTCATAAAGAGTAAATCATTTGCCAAATCTTCTATAGTTTGAAACGGCAATCCAATCATAACTCCTGTACCTACAATATATCCTGAATTTCTTAAATCAATAAGTGCTTTCGTCCTGTTTTCAAAATTATGCAGTCTATCCTTAGGATGAATTTTATAATACAATTCTTGATTTGAGCTTTCAATCCTTATCAAATACCTTGAAGCACCGGCACTATACCATTTTTGATACACTTCGGGAGTCTGTTCGCCCAGTGATAATGTAATCCCAATAGGTTTAGATGATAAAGACTGTATTTTCTTTAACAAGTTCTCTATTCTATCAACAAATTCTTTATCCTTACGTTCTCCTGATTGAATTACAATAGATCCCCAATCTCTATTAATAGCATATTTTGCTGCTTGAAGGACTTCTTCATCAGATACATTATACCTCTCAACATTAGTATTGCCTCTACGAATTCCACAATAGAGACAATTTTTCGAACAAATATTTGACAATTCTATTAAACCTCTAAAAAATGTAAAATTTCCGGAATTTTCTTTCTTAATTTTTGATGCTTTATCAAAAATTATCTCAGCATCTTTTCCTTCTGTTGACAATAGAGTAACTATATCCTTATGATTAAGGTGTTCTTTGTCTAAAATTTTTTTTATCTCTTGCATAAATACAAATATAATAAGACCAAAATTAAACAATTAAAGTTAAATAGAAAACCTTAAATTAATAAGGATTACTCTTTTTTATTTACAAAATATCAGGATCAAAAAAACTAAAATGGACATTTCCATACTTTTTTTCCATCAAAAAGTGTTCGAAATCAGAAAAATCGTTAATATGAGAATGTTCAATAATAAGAAATGAAGTATCTGAAAGAATATTAGCATTAAAAACTGAATGATATATATTTTCAATTTTATCCAATTTATATGGAGGATCTGCAAAAACAATATCATATTTGTTTTTACATGTATTTATATATCTAAAGACATCTGATTTCACAATTTTTGCCTGTTCAAACCCCATATTATTAAATTGCTTCTCTATAAATCCTGCATTTTGAAAATTACTTTCCACTGCAACAAGAGATTTTACACCTCTACTACAAAATTCATAAGATATACTTCCCGTTCCACTAAACAAATCTAATACATCTATATTTTCAAAATTAAAAGAATTGTATATAATATTAAATAATGCTTCTTTTGCAAAATCTGTTGTAGGTCGTGCTCTGAAATTTGTTGGAGGGTTTATCGATTTACCTCTATATCTACCACCAATAATTCTCATTAACACACATTTAAAAAGTTATAAAAATAATGTGGCAATGTTTCTTGAAATTTAAAGTAATATTTATAATCAGTGTTTTGTGATTCAAAATATACTTGTGAAACAAATTTTCTTAAGTTTAAAATTGTTAAATTATCAGTATCTATAAAACCAGAAAACACAATCGGTGTTTCTGTTTGAGATAATTTTAATTGTTCAAAAACATTAATTATATAGTATAAAATGTCATTATTGGTTTTATATCTAAATGAATTATAGAAAGTTAATTCTGTATTATCCAAGACAATAACCTCTATAAAATCATCTAGTACATGAACAAACATTTTTGCCCCATTAGAATCTTCTGCAATTTTGTTCTTATGATAATGATTCTCAATAAAAGGATGCGTTAAAGACAATAAATTTATTTTGCCAAATAATTGTTGCAATCTATTTTTAAGACTTTTACGAACAGGAAAAATGACGATATTATCTGAACGTTCTAAATAACTCGAATACAAATCATTTTCACTTGCTAATTCAAAGCTCAAGTTATATAAATCATTTTTTCTCTCTTCTAAGTAAAAAGCATCCGGAATAATTGTAACTTCTTTAGTAGCAATTATAATATTAACTTCCTGATGCTTATATTTAATTAGTTTCTCACTTTCAATAAAGTCAAAACATTGATCTAAATAATCATTCGATTCATTAATATATTTCGAAACTAAAGCAATATATTTTTGAGATTCAATATGGAATAATGAATAAGAAAGTCCATTCTGTGTAAACAAAATGGACAATTTTATATTTTCAGAACTAAAATTCTCTGTATCTGTATCTTTAATACAAAGGGATTTCATATTTTAAGTATTACTCCCAATTACCTGCATTATTATTTGCTTCAGACAAATGTCCTACTCTAAGACAAGTATCTTTTTTCATAGCATTATAATTTATAATGAGCTGTTTATCAAGACCATCCAGAATTTCTTTATTTAATGCATAACACTGAAACACCTTAACTTCTACCCCTGATCCAGTCATTACAGCATTTGTATCCATAATAAACTGAGTCTTAGTTCCTGTAGGAATATACCCTAAAGAATCTATAGGATAATTAATATGTTTAAAAAGTGAATCCATAATTGGCACAAAAAATGTATCTCGCGAAATAATTCCTAATTTAAGTGCTTCTTTTTCTGTTAAAGAATCCGGAACAAATCCAATAGCTCTAACAACTCTAATATTTTCTTTCTTAATAAAGTCAATCAATGTATCAAAATCAGGAGTATAATAACCAGTAACTTCTTTAAACGAAACCTGAGCAGTTCTAATATCCTTTAATCGATTAATTGTTTCTTCGAAACGCGCTGTTCTTTCCTTTTCAAAGTCAATCGGTTTATTTATTCCCACTATAATAAAATAAGCTAACGCTATGATTGCGCCGAGCAAAACAATTTTTAATATTATCCCAACTGTTTTATTCATTTCTATAAGTTTAATTTAGTTTCGACAACAAAAATAATTTATTTTTTTTAAACTTTTATTAAAATTCAATATAATTATACAATATTAAGATAAAATAACATATATGTCTAATAATATTAAATTAATAGTTTGGAATTTTGATTTATAAATATTTAATTACTCTTATTTTTGAGATATTTAACATAAGTCCATAAAATCTCTCAACAAAAATTGTTAAAATAAATATCTAAATAGAAGAATAAAATGGTCTAATAGTAATAGCTTTGCATAGACAAATAATAAAACAATGTTCAATAATTTTTTTAAGGAACAAATAAGCACTAAACTTGGTCATATCCCTACTGCCAGTCAGGATAATGCAATTGAGCAATTACTACATTTTATGAATGATCAGGAAAAATTTTGCACTTTTATATTAACCGGTTATGCAGGAACAGGAAAAACAAGCTTAATAAGTGCATTGATAAACGTATTTACAGAAATGAAAATAAATACAGTTTTACTTGCACCTACAGGAAGAGCAGCAAAAGTTCTATCCAATTATTCAGGTAAAATGTCAAAAACAATTCATAAATGTATTTATCGGATGAAATCAACCAAAAAGCCTGAAAGTAGATTTTCATTAAATTTTAATAATCATAAAGACACTATTTTTATTGTTGACGAAGCTTCAATGATAGGAAATATTGATTTTGGCAATAATATTTTTGGAACTGGCAGGCTTTTAGATGACCTTTTGTCTTATGTTTTTAATGACAACAATTGTCGTCTGATTTTAATTGGTGACACAGCTCAACTACCTCCAATAAATACAAATATAAGCCCTGCATTAGATAAAGATTATATACAATCACTAGGTATGAAAGTATATATTTCAAATCTTAACGAAGTTGTCAGACAAAGCAAAGAATCCGGTATTTTAGCTAATGCTACAAAAATTCGGGAGATGATTTCTGAAAACAATTTTGAGTTACCGCAATTCGAGACAGAACAATTTCCAGATATAGAAAGTATCAACGGAACAGAATTACTCGACGAATTAGAGTCGTGTTACACTAAATTTGGTGAACACGAAACTAAAGTAATTTGCAGATCAAATAAATATTCAAATAAGTATAATTCAGGCATAAGAAACAGAATTATGTGGAAAGAAGAAGACATTTCACATGGAGATTTACTCATGGTTGTAAAAAATAATTACTCATGGCTACCAGAAAAAGCAGAAATTAATTTTATTGCTAATGGAGATATAATTGAAGTATTACGTATTGGTAAAAGATATGAAATTTACAATCACACTTATGTAGACTTAACTGTAGTATTTGTTGATTATCCCACACTAGAAATAGAGTTAAGGGTTTTAATTGACACATTATATATTGATACTCCTTCAATGGACAATAATTATTATAAAGAACTATATCAACAATTACAAATAGATTATAATCATATTAAAGATAATAGCAAACGTCATGAAGAAATATTAAAAGATCCATTTTTTAATGCATTACAAGTTAAATTTGCATATGCTATAACATGTCACAAATCCCAAGGAGGTCAATGGCCTGCTGTTTTTATAGATCATGGATGGCTAAATTTTGACAATATGAATACAGAAGAAAACTATGAGTTTTTAAGATGGCTATACACAGCAATAACACGAGCTACAAAAAAATTATATCTTGTGAACTTTAAAAAAACTCTACTAAAATAGTCCAATTAAAAAACAAATTTTAAATTGAATACTTAATTTCTTAAATATTTGAAATCATCACCTGTAGGATTTTGAAAAACTCTTAATTCAAACTCTGGAATTATAGCAAGTAAATGGTCAAATATATCTGATTGTACAGCTTCATAATCAACCCAAGCTTTTATTTTACTAAAAACATATATTTCCATAGGAATACCTTCAGGAGTTGGAGCTAATTGTCGAACCAAAAGAGTCATGTTTTGATTAACATTATCATTATTTCTTAAATAAAACTCAACATATTTTCTAAAAATTCCAATATTCGTAAGTTTTCGACCGTTATAACCTACACTACCTACATTTAATTTACTATTAAACTCTTTCAGTTCTTTTGTTTTATTAGTCAAATATTCATTTAAAATTTTATAATGTGATAATTTTTCTATCAACTCATTAGAACAAAACTTTACGCTTTTCATATCCAAAATTACAGATCTTTTAATTCTTCGACCATCAGAATCTTCCATGCCTCGCCAGTTACTAAAAGATTCTGTTACCATTGCATAAGTTGGGACAGTAGCAATTGTATTATCAAAATTTTGAACTTTTACAGTATTTAGACTCACTTCAATTACTGTTCCATCTGCATTTCTACCAGGCATTGAAATCCAATCGCCAATACGAACCATATCGTTAGATGTTAATTGAATGCCACCCACAAGACCAAGTATTGAGTCCTTAAAAACTAAAAGTAACACAGCTGTCATTGCACCTAATCCAGTTACAAAATATCCAACTTCTTTATTCAACAATATTGATAAAGCAGAAATTGCTGCGATAATAAAAAAAACAATTTTCACTACTTGAACATAACTCTTTATACTAGTTCCTTTTTTCTCTCCAACAGTTACATTATATATCTCATTGATAGCGTTTAAAAAAGCATTAAAAGCAGTAATAAAAACAAAGACCATATATATCATAATTCCCTTTTGAACAATCATAACAACTGTTTCATTAAAAGGGAAAGCCATACCTATTGTGTAATATATAATTAAAATTGGGGCAATTTTTGAAAGACGCTGAAAAATCTTTTTTTCAAGCAATATATCATCCCATGATGATTTCGTCTTTTTAACGACTTTGCTAATAACAACTAATATTATTTTCTTAGTAACAAAATCTGCTAAAACACTAACAGCAACAATTGCGATAAGTATTAATATTACTGCTAGTACCTCTGATGTATTATAATTAACTCCCCATCTTATAAAGATATCAATAATTTCGTTGTACAATTTTCCGTTCATAATAATTGTTTAATTAATATTAGTACTATTTTTGCTTTGTAAAATAAGATAATATTTTAGAAAATGAAAAATAAATTAAATATATTTATTAAAGTTTTAATATTTACAAATTCTGTTCTTATACCATTTATATGTAATTCTCAAATTAATTACACAGATTGGTTTACTGACAATTCTATGCGAATTGATTACTATCATTCTGGGACTAGCACAACCGAATATGTAATGCTAAAAGAAATAAGAAAAGAAGAGTTTTGGGGTGGAACAAAAACAAACCTAATTGACCCTTATAATTTTGGTCAATATAGAGTTCATATATTTGATTCTGCTACAAATACTCTTTTATTTACATATGGATTCTGCAGTTTGTTTGAAGAATGGCAATTTACAAATGAAGCTACAACAAATATCGAACGAGGTTTCCCTGAATCATTAATTTTTCCTTTCCCATTAAAAACAATTAAAATCGAATTAAAAAGCAGAGTATTTGTAGATAATTCATTTAAAACAATCATGGAATTATTTGTTGATCCAAATGCAAATTATATTAATTCGGAAAAAACAGTAACTTCAGATTTTAAACAAATATTAAAATCTGCCCCCTCTGATAAAGCACTGGATTTAGTTTTTATTTCGGAAGGTTATACAAAAGAAGAAATTAGTAGTTTCTATGCAGATGTTAAAAACGCCAAAGAATTTTTATCTAAAACCCCTCCTTTTAATAAACTAATGGATAAAATTAACATTTGGGCTGTGGCAGCAATTTCGAATCAAAGTGGGACAGACCTTCCTCATAATGGAGTATGGAAATCAACAGCATTAAATAGCAACTTTAACACTTTTAACAGCAAAAGATATCTTACAAGTTCAGATTTTCACGCAATAAAAAATTATGCAGGAATAGTACCATGTGATCAAGTATGTATATTTGTAAACACAGAAACTTATGGTGGTGGTGGAATATATAATTTTTGGAATATTACAAGTGCAAAAAACGAATATTATCTTGAAATTTTCGCTCATGAACTGGGGCATTCTCTAGGAGCATTGGGTGATGAATATTATACTGATCAAGTAAGTACTGAAGATATTTACAATAAAAACACCGAACCATACCAATCCAATTTAACTACACTTATTAATTTTGACTCAAAATGGAAAGATATGCTAGATACTGACACAAATATTCCAACTGAAATAGATTCTAAGAACACTTCAAAAATTGGAGTATATGAAGGTGGTGGGTATCAAGCAAAAGGAATTTATCGACCTTATATTAACTGTAGAATGAAAGCACTAGGATATGATTTTTGTCCTGTTTGCCAAAGAACCCTTGAAAGAGTGATAAAATATCATAGTGAATAAATTCCTAATTCACTACGATTTCTTCGATCAAACAACCGGAAGTAATTTTATCTACAACATCAAGTCCTTCGACAACCTTTCCAAAACAAGTATGATGTCCATCTAAGTGTGAAGTATTTGTACGACTATGACAAATAAAGAACTGTGATCCACCTGTGTTCCTACCCGCATGAGCCATTGACAAAACACCCCTATCATGATACTGATTATCTCCATCTAATTCACAATCTATATTGTAACCAGGGCCACCCGTACCAACTCTTGAATCATTTAAATCCTTACTATATGGACATCCACCTTGTACTACAAAATCTGGAATTACACGATGAAAACGTAATCCATTATAATAACCTTCTTTAGCTAATTTTATAAAATTATCAACTGTATTCGGAGCATCATCTGAATAAAACTCAACTTTCATTACTCCTGCCTCTGTTTTAATTTCTGCAGTTTTCATTTATTTTAAATTAATTAAACATATCGTTCATTGGACACATATAAAGCCTACTCTTTTGTCCAATTACCATATTTATATTTACAATTACAATATGATTCATCTATTTTCACAAAAGTACTTTCAAGCTTTTCATTAATCCACTTTTCAATAATATTTTGTTTTTCTTTTTCAAGCGCATATTGTTGTATTTCCTGATAATCATCTGTTAAATTAGCAATATGTTCTTCAACTTTAACATCCAGCCTGATAATCTTCATAACCTTTGCACCTTTTGCATTAGCAGAAAGATAAGGCTTAGAAATATCTGCAACATTAAGTTTTCCTACAGCTTTCACAGTATATGGATCCACAAATTCATTATTTAATTTAGCATTTCCATAATAAGGATTCATTACCTTTCCTGAATTAAATTTCGAATCTCCATCACTATATTTATCTACAGCATCATCAAAACTTATTGAGTCATTTACAATTAAATCATAAACCTCGTTCATTTTATTTTCTGCAATTGTTAATTCTTCAACACCAATCTTTGGAGTTAATAGAATATGACGAAAATTCATCATATTACCTTTCTTTTCAATAAGCTGTATAATATGAAACCCATATTCAGTTTCAACAATTCTTGAGACTTCTTCGGGTGAAGTAAGGCTAAAAGCGACGCTTGCAAACTCAGGCACTAAATCTGTACGACTAACAAATCCAAGTTCTCCCCCTTTTGTTGCAGAACCTGGGTCTTCAGAGTAAAGGATTGCCATGGTAGAGAAACTTTCGCCATTAATAATTCGTTCTCGAATATTATTTAATTTTTCCTTTACAGTTTTTTTCTCTTCTTCACCAATATCAGGAGTAATTACAATTTCAGAAATTTCGAAATATGGTTCTACTAAAGGCAAACTATCTTCAGGGATATCTTCAAAAAAAGCCTTTACCTCAGAAGGAGTTATTTTAACTTCTCCTGTTAAACTTACCTGAACTTTTTGCGTTAGTAGTTGTTCTTTAATTACATCGCGGAAATCCTCTTTTATTTCCAAAAGAGACTTTCCATAAAATTCTTCAAGTTTTTTCTCATCTCCCAATTGGTTAATAAACACACCTAAACGTCTATCTAACTCGGTTTCAACTTCCTTTTTTGTTATTTCAACACTATCTAATCCTGCTTGAATAAAAAGAAGTTTTTGAAACATCATTTCTTCAAGAATATCACATTTTAGATCTTCAGAATTACTATAATACTCCTGAGACATTAACTGAATATATTGATTTTCTATTTCTGATTCCAGAATTATTTCATTTCCAACAACAGCAATAACCTGGTCTATTATCTCCTGCGAAAATGAAATTCCAACAGACATAATAGATATTGTTAATAATAGGATGATTTTCTTTAACATTATATATTTTTTAAAATTACAGAACCAGACTTAATGCCCTTTTCAATTAGTTCGTTTTGTTTTTGTATTATTTTATTCCTTTTTCTATTGTTAATAATTATTGTAACAATATCTTCTTTAGCTATTTCCAGAGGCATATAATCTCCAATTGTTTTATAATCATCATATTTTATTAAATATCTCAATTTACCTGCAATATGCTCATATGTTGACTTAAAAAGTAATTCATTCGCATCAAATTTTTCAAAATACTTAACTTCATTCAAAAAGTCGCCTAACTCCGTCCATTCTTCAACAAAATACACTTTCCGTCCTGTTCCAATACAAAAATCCTGCAATATTTCTTTATCTTCCAAACTACTATTAAAAAGCTTATCTCTCTCTTGATAATATGTATAAACATTAGCATTCATTGTCATATAATGAGCTTTAACATAAGTTTTGGCAAGAACGTAATCCTGAAGATGTTTATTATAATAGTCATTTATTTCCTGTTCAGATATAATATAATTCAAATCATTATAAATAAATTTTTCTATATAGTAATAGACATACAATTGCTGACGATATTGCTTTATTTTCTCTTCTATTATTGATGTATCCATTAATGTTTCTTTAGCTTCAGCATACAAAACAAGATTTGCAACCCATTGATTTATATATTTTGAAACATATTCTGCGCTATCTTCGGAACTAATATGTTTTGGCAGGATACTAACTATATCTTTTTGATATAGGCTCTGACCATTAACTGTAGCAATTGCATTTTTATCAACAGAATTCTCACTTTTATTTTTACATGAGAAAATAAAAATGCTAATAAAAACAATTACAAGAATATTTATAAATCTCATATTACTCAGCAATTGCCTTTAATACATCATCATGAACAACAACTTTATATTTATTATGCAATTCTTCTAACCATTTCTTTTCAAGAAAATTTTGATATTCTGCTGTTATTATCCCTCTAGCTTCGTTAAGCGTTCTTATTCTTGGTCCAATAACTTTAATACTTTTTAGCAGATTAGAATCAGAAACAGATATTACTTTAATGTAATTATCTTCTTCTTTAATATCATTTGCAGCAAGAAGCTTATCAATGTCTAGTTTTGCTCCTTTTTCAACTAAATTTGAACTTTTAATTATTACAGCAGTAGAATCTTTTTTGTTCAATTTATCCATAATTTTTTGTTGATCCCAGTCTTTATATAAATATTTTTTTAGTTTTTTTGCAGTTTTAGAGTTATTACATTGATATTCGTTAACCTGATATCTATAGTCCCACATATAGTTTGCCTTATTCTTTTCATAGAAACTTTCTAATCCGACAGTATCTATAATTGCTTTTGACCAAACAGTTTTATCTGTTAATTCAAATAACAAAATCCCGTCATGATATTCTTTTATCAAATATTTAAATGCCGGGTATTTTTCTTCGAGAATACTTTCTTCATACATAATAACTTTTTTATTAACGAACATTTTAAAGCTATTATCAACAAAAGAAATAATATTTTGAGGATTTTGTTTTCTATTAAATTTCATTAAATAATCAGCAAAATCTTTTTGCGTATATTTTTTATCAGCAAATTCCAATACAATACCACTAAGATCTGTATATTCTTCAATACTCCAGCTTCCTTCAAAAATAGAATCTGTGACAATCATATACATTTCTTTCACATTAGATTCTAATATTTCTGCATTATACTCCTGCATAAGCAATTTTATTATAGACTCTCTGCTTCTAGAAGTTCTTGCACTATTAGAAATTTTTGATTTAATATCATGTTTAACTTCATCAAACTCTTTAATTGGCTCAACATCAATAAGTTTAATAATATGATATCCATAATTAGTTTTAAGGATAGAAGAAATATCACCAGGTTTATTTAAACTAAAAACTGCCTCTTCAAATTCTTTTATCATTCTACCTCCAACAGAAACCCAACCTAACTCTCCACCTTTCTCGGCAGATTTTCTATCTTCACTAAATTCCATTGCAAGTTCTGCAAAATCAGCCCCTTCTTGGAGTTGTTTTTCAATATCTTTCATTTCTTTTTGCGCTTTTTGATCCAAGGCTTTACCTGATCCTTGAGGAATAACTTTCATAATATGAGCAACTTTAAACTTCCCCTTTGCAGGTCTTTTATCATTAACTTTAAGAATATGATAACCAAATCTTGTTCTAAAAGGCTTAGAAAATTCGCCAACTTTAGTATTATACATTTCTGTTTCAAAATTATAAACAAGCCCAAATACGGTTCTATATCCTAAATTACCATCATTAATAGCAACCGATTCATCTTCGGAATACTCTCTTGCAAGTTTCACAAAGTCTTCTCCTTTTAGAAGTTTTTGATATACTTTATTTATTTCATTCCAAGCCTTTAATGTATCTTCAGGACTTGCAGTATTATCAGCTTTAATAAGAATATGACTAACATTGATATCATATTTCATTCTATCATAAGCTTCCTGAATAAGCTCATCTTCAACATTTTTATCTGTCAAATAAGGCTGTGCTAACTGAGATCTATAACCAGAAAGTTCTTGAATAAATGATTTTGTTGTATCCATACCCAAGACTTGAGCTTCATGTACTTTGAGCTTAAAGTTTACAAAAAGCTCCATATATTCTTTCATAGCCTCATAAGCCATAGCATCTTTTTGAGAATTGTTCTTTTTATAAATGTGTAAAAACTCATCAACAGTAACTTTCTCATCATCAATTTCTAAAAGAGTTTTTTCTTGTGCAAATGCTGATGTAATCAAACATAAAACTAAAAATCCAATAATCAATTTTCTCATAACTTTGTTTTATTTATATTAAACATTATTAATCCATTCTAGAATAATTTGGTGCTTCACGAGTAATTGTAACATCGTGAGGGTGATTTTCTGTAACACCATTTGAAGTAATGCGAACAAACTGAGATTTATTGTGCAAGACATCAATATTTTTTGCACCACAATATCCCATACCTGCTTTTAATCCTCCTATAAGCTGGTATATTACTTCATTTATATTACCTTTAAAAGGGACACGTCCAGAAATTCCCTCAGGAACTAATTTTTTGATATCATCTTCCATATCCTGAAAATATCTGTCCTTTGAACCTTTTTGCATTGCTTCAACAGATCCCATACCACGATATGACTTAAATTTTCTTCCATTATATATAATTGTATCGCCTGGAGCCTCTTCAGTACCGGCAAATAGGCCACCTGCCATAATCGAATTTGCCCCTGCCGCAATTGCTTTTACAATATCTCCTGAATATCTGATACCTCCATCTGCAATAATAGGAACTCCTGTTCCTTCTAGAGCATCGGCTATATTCATAATTGCAGATAATTGTGGAAATCCTACACCGGCAACAACTCTTGTAGTACAAATTGAACCTGGTCCTATTCCAACTTTTACAGCATCTGCTCCATTCTTAACAAGCAATTTTGCTGCTTCAGGAGTTGCAATATTTCCAATTACAAAATCAACATCAGGAAATTTATGCTTTGCCTTAACAAGAATCTCATTTACACTTTTAGTGTGTCCATGCGCAGTATCAATAACAACAGCATCTACTCCTGCTTCTACAAGAGCTTCCATTCTTTCCATACTATCTCCACTAATACCAACTGCAGCAGCTACCCTTAATCGTCCACGTGAATCTTTACAAGACAAAGGACAATCCGAAGCTTTTGTAATGTCTTTATAAGTTATTAAACCAACAAGTTTATTATCCTTATCAACCACTGGGAGCTTTTCAATTCTATGTCTCATAAAAATCTCCTTAGCATTGTCCAGATCAATACTTTGTTCAGTCTTAATAATATCATTTTCAGAAGTCATTACAGTTGTTATAGGCTTTTTTAGATTAGTCTGAAAACGCATATCTCTACTTGTGACAATACCTTTTAAAACATTATTCTTATCAACAACAGGAATACCTCCTATATTAAACTTAGCCATTATATCCTGAGCATCCCCAACATTACCACCAATATCCATTGTCACAGGATTGATAATCATAGCATTCTCTGCTCTTTTCACTTGTTTTACATGCCATGCCTGATTAGCTATTGTCATATTTTTATGAATAACCCCAATTCCACCTTCTCTAGAAATTGCAATTGCCATTTTGCTATCTGTAACAGTATCCATCGCAGCACTCACAATTGGAGTATTTAAAGGAATATTTCTTGAAAATTTTGATCTTAGATCTACCTCAGATGGTAGTATTTCACTATATGCAGGAACTAGTAAGACATCATCAAATGTTAGTCCTTCAAGAATTATTTTACTGTTTTCTTTCATTATATAGGCTTTTGTTCTAAAATTTTACGAAAATACAACTTTTTATAAGTCTGTCAAAGACTTTTTTGTATTCATTTTTTTTATGATTAAAAATAATTTAAAAAAATTCTATATTATGACGAATATTCAATAAAATATTGTTACTTTCGTAGAAGTAAGTATGTGTTTTACGTTTAGGGAAAATTACTGCAAATAAATATTACTCTGACGTTTTCTAAATAGTTAGTATGAAAAGTAAATCAATAGTTCTTATATTCATATTCTTGCTGATATTTGTTAAACTTATATCTCAAAATATTTCTAATACTATTTTAACCGATTTAGACCTTAACAACAATGATGCATTTAAGCATAATATCAAACAATTGTCTTTCGATGGAATTACTCCTGAGTGGCAGGTAACTTTTGATGAAGCTACTCCGGCTTGGACCTTAGACCATAGTGAGGAAACTACAAAAGATTGGTGTATTGGAAACGATATTTCCAGACCTTGTTATTGGGGCCCGATTGATGTTGACAATAATTCAGGTTGGTACGTATATTCAATGGATTATGTTTTTGAAAGATTGGGAATAGGAGAATCTCCCAATAACAATGCATACATTGATATTGTTGGAGACAGGTCTAACCTTTTTGGAGACCCTATCCCTCAGGGATGTACTATGAGTGGTGTAGGTCAAAGCCATTTTAATGCATGGATTCTTTTTGAAGATATTGATTTATCAAACACAGAAATCCCATATCTTGCTTTTTACAATTCATACAGAGAGTCTAATCCTGTTTATTTTGATTGTTTTGTTGAGTATTCTGTTAACGATGGTCTTACATGGACAGAAATCGAAGTCAATCTCGATTCAGAAGGACACTATGGCTGGCATTATGGAGAAAAAGTAATTAGTTTGCCGGAATGTGCAGGTTATTCAAATGTAGATTTAAGATTCAGACATAAATCAGATACGGCCTTTAGTTTTACATCATACAGTTTTCATAATAAGCCAACTTCCTGGGCCTGGTTAATTGATGACATTAGAATTTATGATTTTACAGATTTTAATATTGAATATGATGTCTCACTTGAAAAGCCTGTAGTTAATTTTTTTGAATATTATGATTACAACTCACCGGAATATGCAGATTCCAATGTTTTTCATAGTTCGTCGCATTATAGTCAAATTCCAAAAACTCTGTTTGAATCAGAAAATGCATTTATCAATTTTAATGCAATAGTGAAAAATGTTGGTTCAGAGCCAGTCACTCCTATTGTTAATGTAAGAGTCGTTAATCCAAATGGAGATATCCTATATGAAGAGCATGTAACAGGAATGTCTTTGGATCACAATTGTATTGACACTATAGATATCACCAATAATAATTGCATTATACAAGATCCTGTTTGGGGAAAGCACTTAATAATATTCAATACTGTTATTAGTGGTCATGAAGACTATTCTTTAGAAAACAATTGTGATACAGTACACTTTTTTGTTACTGATGGAGTATTTTCAAGAGAAGGTGGAGATATTGATGGACAGATAGATTTAAGAGAATTACCTAACGAAAATGGAGATGGCATTGCTATTGGAACAATTTTTAATATGCTAATTGAAACACAAATTGCCAACGTAAGTTTCTATCTTGGAGATCAAACAGATGAAGGTTCAATGATAAGTATTGAAGTTTTTGAGTGGAATGAAGAATCAACTGATTGGGAATCAGTAATGGAATCAGATCCTTTAATTATTGACCAACAAAATATTGGCAAATGGAATACTCTTGAGTTTAATGATAATTATTTTGTTCAGTTTACTGAAGGTCAAACAAGCATTAAATATTTGGTAGTTATTTATTGTTATTTCAATGGAGGAAATTTAACTATTGGAACTTCAAGTAATGATAATCACAATAGAAATAGCACCTGTTTTAGCCTGGAGTATGAAAATTTTAAAATAATGGATTATTATAACAATTTTGCTCCGGCAATTAGGCTGAAAATTCCTGAAAGCGGATGGACTTATACTGATTATCATTGTTTTATCAGAGATAATTATGATTCCTACTGTGAAGGAGAAGATGGTGTTGATTTGGTTGTAATTGATTCTAAAATTGGTTATTTACACAAATTGTACAGAAATAATAGCCCAACAGAACGAGAGATGGAAGGAACAGGATTTGAATTAGTTTTTGATAATGTTACTGAAGGTAATTATAATATTGTTTCAATTGAAGAGCTTACCGGGGAAGAACTTTTTCACTATTATAGCAATGAGCTTATAGAAGAAATTCCCCCATTTTATGACACTACAGTGGTTTCAATTTGTGAAGGAGATTCTTTTGAATGGCAAGAGCAAGTGTATTTATCAACTGGAACTTATACAGAATCTTATCAAACTATTGAGCAGGCTTGTGACAGTATTTATGTTTTAGAGTTAACCTCTTATCCTGTTCCTGAACAAGTTGGAGTACTTTCTTATCCTGTTGATGGAAACATTGGAGCTGATGGAAATGGAAGCATTGTACTTGATACTAGTCATGTTGGAACGATTTATTGGACTGTTAATGACGGAGAAATCTTTTCAGAAGAACAGTCCGGAACAGGGAACAATCTTAGTTTAGGAGATAATTATTATGCTGGAACATATGATGTCTGGAGTAGAAATATTGATGGCGATTGTGAATTATATCAAGGCTCAGTAATATTTGCTGACACAAGTGGGAATTCAATTGAAGATATACAACATTCTAATAATATTAAAATATATCCCAATCCCACAAATGGAATTTTGCATATTAAATTAAATGATGCTTTTAAGATTTCTATAACTAATATAGAGGGAAAAACGCTGCTAACTAAAACGATTAACTCAAGCTATACAAGTTTAAATTTAGAAAACTTATCAAAAGGAGTATATTTTTTAATTGTCGAGACAAAACGTAAAACCATAACAAGGAAAATTTTTATTAATTAATCTTATTTCTCGATAAACAGTGAATAATCTTTTGGCAAATACACAGGCTCGTTTTTTTAATAAACAATATTCAACAATCAATATACAACACTCAAATAACAAATTAACTCCCCAACTTTAGTCACTCTAGCTCACTTTAGCTCACTTTAGTCACTTTAGCTCACTTTAGTCACTTTAGCTCACTTTAGTCACTCTAGCTCATTCCTTCACAAATTTCCCAAACTTCATTAGAAAACTATTAAAAACACTAAATGCATCAATTTTAGAATGAATAATTTGTAAATTTGCATAATATTAGCTTAATTAGGTTTATATATTTGAATATTTTGTGAGCAGATTCAGAAACATATTAGTTAAACATTGGGGTTACGACAAATTTCGCGAATTACAAGAAGAAATTATCGAATCTATTGCAAAAGGTAGCGACACATTAGGTTTAATGCCTACAGGAGGAGGAAAATCAATCACTTTTCAAGTATATAGTTTAGCAACCCCTGGAGTTTGCATAGTAGTAACTCCTTTGATTGCTTTAATGAAAGATCAGGTTGAGAATTTGCAAAAGCGTAAAATTAAAGCAGTTGCTATTTATTCAGGTATGACAAAACGTGAAATTGAAATTGCTTTAAACAATGTAATAAATGGAGATTACAAATTTCTCTATTTATCCCCCGAACGTTTACAAAACTATTATTTTCGAGAACGATTAAAAGATATGAATGTAAATCTTTTAACAATAGACGAATCTCACTGTATTTCTCAATGGGGATATGATTTTAGGCCATCTTATATGGAAATTGCAAATATCAGAGAGCAATTACCCAATGTTCCTGTTTTAGCACTTACGGCTACAGCAACTCCAAAAGTTGTTGTCGATATTCAGGATAAACTAAAGTTTAAAGAGCATAATGTATTACAAAAGAGTTTTGAAAGAAAAAATCTGGTTTACTATGTTATAAATACTGAAGATAAAATAAAACAACTATTTAAACTTATTACAAAAATAGAAGGAAGTGCTGTGGTATATGTAAGGAATCGCCGCAAAACAAAAGAATATGCAAGTATTTTACAAAAGTATAAGATCTCTGCCGACTATTACAATGCAGGTCTAGATTCGAAAGCACGAGCTGTAAAACAAACTGCATGGCAACAAAACAAAATTAGAATAATGGTTTGCACAAATGCTTTTGGAATGGGTATAGACAAACCCGATGTGCGTCTTGTTATACACATGGATTTACCAGACTCATTAGAAGCGTATTATCAAGAAGCAGGTAGAGCAGGTAGAGATGGCAAAAAAGCCTGGGCTTTTCTCTTAACCAACAAATCGGATAGTATACAAATGAAGAAAAATATAACAATGGCTTTTCCGGAACTAAAAACAGTTGTTAAAGTATATAATTCCATTTGTAATTTTTTAAACATCCCCAATGGTTCTGCTAAAGACACTGAATTCCCATTCGACATTTATCAATTTGCAAAAAACTTCAAAATTGATGTGCTGACTACATACAATTCTATTAAAATTCTAGAATCAACCGGCCTATTATCCTACTCCGAAGACGCTAATTCCAATTCTCGAATTATGTTTATTATAAATCGGGAAGATTTATATCGGTTTCAAGTAGAAAATCAAAAATTAGATAGTTTTATTAAAGTTCTTTTGAGAACATATACAGGAGTGTTTAATGATTTTATTAATATTAGTGAAGAATACCTTGCAAAAAAAGCAGGTGTTAATACCGAACTAATTATCAGATTATTAAAAATCCTTCAAGAATATAAAATAATAAAATATATTCCACGTATCCAAAAACCTCTTATCCATTTTATTAGTGAACGCCTCGAAGAAAAAGGAATATTATTTAATAAAAAAGACCTCAACGAACAAAAAGACAGAACATTAGACCGTTTAGAATCTATGTTAATATATGCAACTAGCACAAACAAATGTAGAAGCCAACAGTTATTAGCATACTTTGGAGAAAAAGATACTAATAGATGCGGAAATTGTGATGTGTGTACAAGAAGAAACTCTCTGGATTTAAGCAAGTATGAATTTGACATTATTTTGAATGAAATCAAAATAATTATTAACTTAGAGCCATGTTTATTAAACCAGCTTATTGATAAAATTGAATTTGACGAATCAAAAATAATAAAAGTTATACAATGGTTATTTGAAAACAAAAAAATACAATACAATGAAAAACAAGAATTACAATGGATTAAAACCTAAACTTACATTATTTACATGTTTAATAGTCTTTCTAGGATTCAACTACGTATTCAGTTCATGTGCTTCTAGCGAAATTGCAGATTCTGGAGACGTAAATCAAGCAAAAATTCATCAACAATATTCTGTAAGTTATGATGCAAATAATAATGGCTCATATAAAATTGAAGCTCAATTCCGCTTTGGTGGGAATAAAGGTACAACATTAAGGTTAACAGAGCCTAGCAAGGTTTTTGTAAATGGTATTGAAATGAATGAAGAAAGTAACGTCCTACAAGGTTGCTTTTACACATTAAAAATAAATGAAGGAAATACATTTAATTTTAAGTTTATTGATACTGACGAAAAAGAATTTAGTAACAAGTGTAAAGTATTAAAAGCAGAACCAAAACCAATTACTAATATAAACACAAGCATTGATTATAAAATAAAATGGATAGGTATGCCATTAACGAATAATGAAACAATTATATGTATAATAGAAGACAATGATGGCAATTCCGTATCTTCAAATAGTGATATTATTGGTAGTGATTACATTCAAATTAACTCCGAAGATTTAACAAATCTGATAGAAGGAAGCGGTGAGTTATATTTAAAACGAACATCAACAATAGATGCTAAAGAAACTGGTGATGAAGGTGGAAAAATATATACAGAGTATATTTCTAAAAAACATACTATAAAAATAAAAAGCAAAAATAATGTCGAAGAATAAAATTAATATCAAATCTCTTATAATAATTCTTATAATTATACTTTTATCGCAAACATTTATGTTTTGTGGAAAAACAGATACTGATATACAATGGGAAGAAGATATTCAAGCTTTTTGGGTTCCTGTTGGTTCTGATTATAATTATTTAACAAGTAGTCCGTCGTATTTATTTCTTGATGAAAATCGTGGAGCATCATTTTTAACAAGTTTTGAGACAGCAGATAGCTTTAGTTGGGAAATAAAACGTGGACAATTAAAAATCTACTATGATAAAGCCCCTGCATACTATATTGGATATGATAAATATAATAGTAGAAGTTTATTTAGAATAAATTCGTTTAATGACAATGACACAATAATAGATGTAATACAATTTTTCAGTTCAGGTTATCAAAGTGATTATTTCCTAGTAAAAAGTAATTTAATTAGTCCTGTTGAAGATTTTTAATTATTTTATGTTTTAAAATACATAAAAACGCTATGGTAATATGACTAATCTTCTGTAATATTGTACAAATAAATATTCAAAAATCATGATAAATACACCGATTAATTACAATCTTGTTAATAATGAAATTGAAAAATCAGGTTTAAAAGACTTAGGCAAAGCTACAATACGTGAGATTGTTGGATTAGTAAACAGAATACAAACTGCAGCTGAAGTGCCTTTTATTCGAATGGAAATGGGTGTGCCTGGTTTAGCACCTCCACAAATTGGAATCGAAGCTGAGAAAAAAGCTTTAGATACAGGAGTTGCATCAGATTACCCTATGGTTGATGGTGTTAAAGCTCTAAAGGATGAAGCATCAAGATTTGTGAAAAACTTTATGGGTGTTGATATCTCTCCTACTGCTTGTGTTCCAACTGTTGGATCAATGCAGGGCGCTTATGCTACATTTTTATTATGTTCAAATCTGGAGCCTAAAAAAGATACAGCACTATTTATCGACCCTGGATTTCCTGTGCAGAAACAACAGTTTATTGTGATGGGACATAAATACGAAAGTTTTGATGTATATAATTATCGTGGTGAAGCCCTTCGCGAAAAAATTGAATCTTACTTAAAGCAAGGAAATATAAACTCAATCATATATTCAAATCCAAATAATCCAAGTTGGATATGTTTTACTGAGGAAGAATTGCAAATAATTGGAGAACTTTCTAATAAATACGACACAATAGTAATTGAGGATCTTGCATATTTTGCAATGGATTTTCGTAGAGATTTATTTCATCCGGGAGAGCCTCCTTATCAAGCCTCAGTAACAAAATATACTGATAATTATATTTTATTGATTTCAGGCTCAAAAGCATTTAGTTATGCAGGTCAGAGAATTGCATTTACTGCTATTTCTGATAGTTTATATACCCGTAAATATCCTAATCTGATTAAACGATTTGGACGAGAACAGTTTGGAAATACCTTTGTGCTTAGAATAATTTATGCACTTAGCTCCGGGGCATGCCATTCTGCACAATACGGAATGGCTGCAATGTTAAAAGCTGCTAATGAAGGTCACTTTAATTTTATCGAAGAAGTTAAAGAATATGGAGAGCGTGCAAAAATAATGAAAAAAATGTTTCTGGATACAGGTTTTAAAATTGTTTATGACAAAGATATAGACAAAGAAATTGCAGATGGTTTTTACTTTACTATTTCCTACCCGGGCTTCAGTGGTGGTGAATTAGTGAAAGAGCTACTTTATTATGGTATTAGCGCTATAGCATTAGATAATACAGGAAGTACAAGATCCGAAGGTCTGCGTGCGTGTGTATCACAGATAACTGCTGATAAAATGTCTATCTTAGCCGAAAGATTATCTATCTTTAAAAATAATCACTCAAAAGAATGAGCTTATTAATATCTTCTCCACGAAATATTGAATCAGATTTAATATTGCTGAAAGAAAAACTACCCGATTTTATAATAAAAAAATCAGGAAAAAAGAGAATTTTCATAATTAACAATAAAGTACTATCAATTATACGATATAAAAAGAGTCAAACGACTATACATGGTGATATAAATCTTAAAAATACTACAAACTTAATATTAGTAAGTATTGGAATCCTAATTGGAATATTGGGTCTAATAATTATACTTCCTATTTTATATTTAGATTTAAATAAAAAAATTAAAAAATTAAAACTTCAAGTATTTAATGCTATCCAAAACTAAAACATCAAATTATAATATAGAACCCTATATAAATAAATTTCAGGATTACACTAATACGTTTTTAACAAATGCTACGGATCCCAATACTATAGAGAACATTCAATTAAAAATTACTCATAGTCTAAATGTATTTAAACACGCTCAAGACATTGCTCAATCACTAAATTTAGACAAATGCGGTGTATTTATATCTCAACTTGCAGGACTATTTCATGATATAGGAAGGTTTGAACAATTCACAAAATATAAAACTTTCAGGGATGAAGATTCTATCTATCATGGAAAATTAGGTGAAACTATATTAAGAGAAACAGATTTATTATCCGATTTAGATAGTAATATTTTTGAAATTATTTGTCAAACAACCTATAATCATGGATTAATAGAAATAGAACACAAGGACAAAGCTTCTATGCTCTATTCTCGATTAGTAAGAGATGCAGATAAAATGGACATTTATAGAATTGTCATTAAATATTATTTAGAATCCGGACCTAGAAATGTTGCTCTAGAATATGGTTTACAAGATAAGGTTCAAATTAGCAAAAAAGTACTTGAAAAATTCAAAAATAAATGTTTAATACATAAGGATGAACTAAAAGTATTAAATGATTTTAAAGTGATGCAATTAGCATGGATTTTTGACATAAATTTTACTTACTCTAAAAATTATATTATAAAAAAGCAATACCCTTATTTAATAGTTGACACATTAAATGGTAAAAATTGTAAAAAACAAGTTACAGAGATATTGAATAATTTTGTTTATTAACTTAACAGAAGATTTAGATTTCACTATCCTAAGAATAAGCATTATCAGACACAATTCTGCGTTTTCCAAAATACTTATATAACAGCTTTATCAAAAACCTTCGATCAATTGGCTTTGAAATATAATCATTACAACCTATTTTTAATACCTTCTCTCTATCTTTAGAAAAAGCATACGCGGTTTGTGCAATAAGAATGACATCTTTATTAAAGCTTCGTATCTCTTTGGTAGCTTCATACCCGCCCATAAGAGGCATATTTATATCCATTAATACTAAATTTACATCTGGATTTTTCTTTAAATATTTTATCGCATCAATTCCATTTTCAGCTCTATGAATTTTTGATGCAACAGGTTTTAGTATAAGTCTTAGATGTTCATAACTTATTTCATCATCTTCAGCAATTAGTATGCTTATGCGTTTCTCAATAATTGAATTTGACATTTCTTGATTTGACACAATTTCATTTTCAACTTGTTTAGGTTTATTAACCCAAGGGATAGTAATATGAAAAACCGACCCTTTATTTGTTTCTGACAACACACTAATACTACCACCTAATATCTCTACATAAGCTTTAGTAATAGACAAACCTAAACCTGAGCCTTGTCTAGCATGGGTATCACTTATATCTGCTTGTTCAAATCTATTAAAGATAGAATTTATCCTATTAGGAGGGATTCCTATACCAGTATCAATAATCTTAAATTCAAATCTTTCTCCATTTTTATAAGAGAGTATCTTTATGCTTCCTTTATCAGTATATTTTATTGCATTTTTTATTAAATTTGAAATAATTGAATTTAATTTAACCTTATCTGTATATATATATGAATCACTGAATGGAATAGTACTAATAAGTTTCATGTTAATGCCCTTTGCAGTGGCTTCACCATTAAAAAACTCAAATTGATTTTCTAATTCCTCGTTAATATTAATAATTGAGTTTGAAATTTTTATTTGTCCAGCATCTATTTTTGAAATGTCAACAATATTGTTAACTGTATTTAGCATTCTTTCACCACTCTTTTTAATAATTTCAACATATTTATGCTTTTGTTTTCCAGTTAAATCCGAATCATTTAACAAATTAGTGAATCCAAGAATCCCATTCATCGGAGTTCTTATTTCATGACTCATATTCGCTAAAAATGCTGATTTTAACTTATCAGATTCTTGTGCTTTGATAAGCGCTTCCTTTAAATCTTTTTCTATTTTTTTTCGTTCGCTAATATCGAGGACTGTAATAAATCCTGAAAACACTCCTTGAATATTAATTGAACTTCCATTTAACAATACCCATTTTTCCTGTCCTGATTTTGTTATTATCTTAAATTCATAATTTGTCCCAGATTGAATCCCCTGCTCTCTACCTTTTCCTCTTTTCCTTATTAAATCCTGATATTCTGGTGCAACAAAATCCCAAAAATTCATTTTCTTCAATTCTGCAAAAGTATATCCACTAATACGTTCACCAGCAGGATTTGAATATATCCATTTCTCTTTTTGATAAAGCATAATAGCCATTGGTGAAGTCTGCGCTAAGGTTCTGAATTTCTCTTCACTCTCAGCAAGAGTTTTTTCTGCTAAAGTACGTTCTGTAATATCCTGTCCAATAGCTATTAATAGGTTTTTTGAAACATCTGGAGAATTATATATTCCCGTATTCTGCCATGAAATAATTCTCTCCTCTCCTGATTTAGTAAGTATTGGATTTATGCTAGAATGAGACGTATTCCCCCATGCTTCCTTCCATACATTTTTGATATTTGGAACAATGTCATCATGTACAAAAATATCAATCCAATCTTTATCTATTACTTCTTCCTTTTTATATCCTGTTATTTTTTCAGCTCCCTTATTAAAAATTCTGATTATATGATTACAATCTAATCCAATAATTATTGCACTAGCTGTCTCTACAATTTTCTCAACAAACAACTTCTCCTTCATTAGTGCTCTTTCACTAAGCATAAGTTGTTGATTATTTGCTTCAAGTTGCTGATTTGCTGTTCTTAATTTTTCTGCATTTGAAGCTATTAGTCTTTTCTCATTGATTTCAAGTTTATTCTTTACAAGCCTTAATTCTTTTTCTGACTCAACTAATTCTTTGTTTTTGTGTCTAACATTTTTGTATAGATGTAATATCTTTTTACTATCTTCTACTATTCTCTTATTTACAAAACTAAATACAAAAGATATTACAACCACCGAAAAAGCCCTAAATACATCATTAATAATATTATAATCCTTTAAAAAATATATATGACTAAATATTAGCAATAATGCTAAAGTAATTGACACAAATATACCCTTTTTATGAAACCAAAATACAGCCAACACTCCAGGGAAATAATACAAATGTGTAAAAACATTCTCAGTTTTACTGTAATAATGAAAATAAATTGTAGAAATAATACATATAAGCATTAATAAAGAAACCACTATTATTTGAATTCCCTTTTTTTCGAAAAACAAATTATCATCATTTTCTTTATTGATTTGTGAATTCTTCAAAATATATAATTCTATTAAAAGGCAGTCTCTTATCTAAGCCAGAGATACATACTTAATTATTATCTCTATATTAAGAATATACTATTACACTTAATTTGTCTGATCAAAATCTAAATTATTATTTTTAGATAATATCATTACTTTATTAAAAAGTGCTTTTATTTACAAATTCAAACACTTACAATAATCACTTTTTTTATACTTATCAGCACATATTTACACATTCAAATATAATAATAATTTTTAAATTATAAGAATTAATAAAGCAAAATGACAATATTTTATATAAACTAGGAAAGAAAACAAATTTAAATAAATCAATTATTGCAATTCATATTGTTTATTTTATCACAAACAGATAAATATTAAAATTTAAGGTTTAATGGACAAAAATAAAAAGAATACATTGTTTTACTTTCCGATACAAAATTTAGAAAAGATTGAGCCCAAGACCTCTTCATTACTGATATGTCCTGTTATTTCGCCAAGGAAATACATCGCTTCACGAAGATCTTGAGCTACAAAATCACTACTAATACCACTTGCCATAGCGTGATTTGCTCTTTCTAATGCTTCTGAAGACTTCTCAAATAATTCAACATGTCTGAGATTTGTAATAATAGTATCATATTCAGAATGCTTTAATGATTTTATATGATTACTCATCAGCTTACACAATTCATCAATATTATCATTAGTTTTTGCAGAAATTAAAATTGCATTTTCGAATTTACTGTATGCTAAAGTTTCCAAATCAGAAATATCAGTCTTATTTAAAGCTATAATAGCAAACTTATCCTCAGATAATTCTTTAATAGTCTCATCAATAAAATCGATATTATTTTTTACAAAATCTGTTATATCTATTAAAAGAATCACAATTCTTGATTGGTTCATCTTCTGTATTGTACGTTCAACACCAATCCTCTCAACTTCATCTTGAGAATAACGAATCCCGGCAGTATCAATCAATCTAAATTTAATACCATCTATTACAAGACTTTCTTCAATAGTATCTCTGGTTGTGCCTGGTATAGATGAAACTATTGCTCTGTCATCTTTTAGCAAAGCATTAAGTAAAGTTGATTTTCCTGCATTTGGTTTACCAATAATAGAAACAGGAACACCTTCTTTTATAGCATTTCCATATTTAAAACTATTAATAAGTTTTAAAATTTTGCCATTAAGCTCTTCTGATAATTTTAACAGATCATTCCTGTCAGCAAATTCGACATCTTCTTCACCAAAATCAAGCTCTAGTTCCAATAATGAAATCAACTCAAGCATTTTATTTCTCAATAATGAAATCTCTTCAGAAACCTTACCTTTCATCTGATTCATCGCAAGCTTATGACTTTCTCTTGTACTACTTGAGATAAGATCAGCTACAGCTTCTGACTGAGAAAGATCTAATTTATTATTGATAAAAGCTCTTTTAGAAAATTCCCCAGGCAATGCTGTTGTTGCACCATTAACAATCATCAAACGAAGTAATTCTGACTGTATAAATGAAGAACCATGACAAAAAATTTCGACCATATCTTCACCTGTATAAGAATTTGGAGCCTGATATTTCACTAAAAGCACTTCATCTAACACTTGCCCATTATTGTTTTTAATTGAGTCAAAAAAGATTTTTCTATACTCTAAATTTAAGAACTTTTTAGATTTCATAAGACCTTTAGCAACAATTTTAAAACTGTCACTACCACTTAAACGAATTATTGCTATTGCTCCAACTCCTGCAGGGCTTGAGATTGCACAAATTGTATCAGAATTACGTAACACCATATATAATACTTATTAGTATCACAAAAATAACATATTTTTTTACATCATATTTATAATAAATATAATGCATAATCGCTAAAACTCTTGAATATCAAGACAATAGATAAATATTTTTAAAATATGTTTGTTTTTTTTACATTTTTTGACGAAAAGATTTGGCTATTATTAAAAACTGACATATATTTGCATCCGATTTACGAAGGATTGGTAGTTCAGTTGGTTAGAATGCCGGCCTGTCACGCCGGAGGTCGCGAGTTCGAGTCTCGTCCAGTCCGCAAAGAGGTTCTCAATTTTTGAGAGCCTTTTTTGATTTTTGGAAGTGAGTTGCGACCTCCGTGTCGCGAGTCCCGCTGTGCGAGGATCCTCGAAAAATTCCATAAATCGTAGATTCCTGATTTTTCGGGATTCGAGTCTCGTCCAGTCCGCAAAGAGGTTCTCAATTTTTGAGAGCCTTTTTTGATTTTTACAGGTTTTCAGATATTCCTAATTCACGATGTCTCAATTTTACAGAAATTTTATAATTTCTTTTAATATATCTAGCTATATCCTCAGCACAATAGACACTTCTATGCTGGCCTCCGGTACAGCCAAAACTAACATTAAGTGAATTAAAGTTACGTTCAATATAATTAATAATAGTAGGCTTTATTGTATTTATTGCATTTTTAATAAAACTATCTATTTCAGTTTTTTCTTTAAAAAATACAATCACTTCTTCATCTCTACCTGTTTGAGATTTATATTTCTCAAACCTTCCGGGATTTAGGATTCCTCTACAATCAAAGACAAACCCGCCACCATTACCGGTTTTATCTTCAGGATATCCTTTTTTATAGCTAAAACTATTTACAGTAACAGTAAATTCAGGATATACAATTTTTTCAAAGTTTTTTGTATATGCTAATTGAGTTAATACTCTCTTTAATTCTTTATAATTGTTAAGAAAATCTACTTTATTCAGGATATCTCTAATATTATTTATTGCATATGGAATACTTTCAAGAAAATGGCTTTTTTTCTCAATCAAACCCCTTAAGCCATAAGCACCAAGAGTTTGTAAAACACGAATTAATACATAAAAATAATATTGCTCTCGAAATTCTTTTTTTTCAATAGGAATATACGTTTCTACCAAATCCACATAATAATCTAACAACTCCGTTTTTAGTTTATCAGACAACTTTGCTTTTGCCTGATAAAGTAAAGAAGCCAGGTCGTATTGTATCGCACCTTTTCGTCCTCCCTGATAATCTATAAAATATGGTTTGTCACCTTTTACCATTATATTTCTAGATTGAAAATCCCGAAACATAAAGAACTTATTCCCAGACATTGCAAGCATTGATGAAATTGTATTAAAATCCTTTTGTAATAAATTTTCATCAAATTCAAATCCGCTAATTTTTAAGAAATAATATTTAAAATAATTTAAATCATAAAGAATTGAATTTTGGTCAAACTCTGATATCTGATAGCAATTTGAAAAATCTACATAGCCTGCTGAACCGATTTGCATTTTAACCAACTCTGCAATAGATTTTTTGTATAATTCTATAGTATAAGGCTTTAATTCTCCTTTTAATAAATCCCCCTGAACTATATCAAACAATGAAATAGTTCCCAAATCTTCTAAAAAATACACCTTTTTATCGTCCGAAATAAAATATATTTCAGGAACATTATAATTTAAATCATTAAATAAATGTGTAAAATAAGTAAAGCTAACAGTTTCTTCTACATTTGCACTATATACAGCAATAATTGATTTATCATTATGAAATAATCTATAATAAATTCTATTAGATCCTGCCTGAACAATACTTTCAATATTATCAGGGAGTATTCCGGCAAATAATTTATAACAATCTAATATTTTTTTTCCAATCTTATCTGATTCAAAGAACTTCATAATAATAAATAATGTATTGTTTTGTTAAAAATAGTAAAACAATCTACAACAATTACACATTACATCTCTGATTTTATTAACTAGAGATTGTTATAAAAGCTATGGGAGAGAAATTATCCCACAACAAGAATCTTTTTTAGCTCCTGTTACTGAAGCTAAAACATTGTTTTCGCCCAAAATCCGCAATACACCTAGGAAAGCAAATACTATTGCCTCTTTAAACTCTATAATAACACTATCCGGCACTACAATATTTATTTCTGTTTTATTTTTTATTAAACCCAACAAATATAAGTTATTTGTTCCACCTCCTGTAAATAAGACATTTCTATGTTGGGAAATCTCATTTGAAATAATAAATGCAATATGCTCTGTTAAAGTGCATAAGACATCAGCAATATTACATTTTTCATATTTTATCAATATTGGGGTTATATTCTCTTCTAGCCATTCTACTGCAAGAGATTTTGGTTCTTTTTTTCTATAGAAAGATAATTGGTTTAATTCCAGTAATAAATTCTCAATAATATTACCTGATCGTGCAATATTTCCATTTTCATCAAAATCTTTACCGGCTTTTCGCGCATATTTATTTAGCAATATGTTTACCGGACATATATCATAAGCTTTTCTGATTCCATTCTTATTATCAAATGATATGTTTGAAAATCCACCTAAATTTAAACATGCTGAATATTGTCCAAAAAGTAATTTATCCCCAATAGGAACCAAAGGGGCACCTTGGCCTCCCAAAGCGACGTCACCTCTTCTAAAATCACAAACTACCTTAACACCTGTCAACTTTGAAATCATTTCGCCATTCCCAATTTGATATGTGTATCCTTTATCAGGATTGTGCAGGACAGTATGTCCATGTATTGCAATGATATCCGGACGTATGATTTTATTTTTCATAAAATCTAGTATGCAATTCGACACAAATAAAGAAAATTGATTTTCTATTTCAACAACTCGTTTTGAAGAAAGACATGAAATCTCTAATAAAAATTCTTTTAATTTATCATCAAAGTTATAAGAATAAGTAGCTAAAATGCTATAATTCCACATTTTATTAATCCGTTCGAATTGACAAGCACAAATATCCAAACCATCCACTGAAGTTCCTGACATAACACCTATCGCAATAAATTGTTTCAAAACAGAAATTTTTAATAAATATTAAACTCAAATATAAATAAATTAAAACAATTTTTGTAATTTAGCACAAAATAATAAAACACTAAACATGAAACGTATTATTGTACCAATCGATTTTTCTCCAGAGTCATTAAAAGGACTTGAATTAGCAATTATTTATGCAAATAAATTTAATTCTGATTTACAAATGGTATATGTTCAAAGCAAAAAAGCTGGCAAATTTCACATTGAACTTGAAAATCAATATGATTCAGCTATGGAAGAATTTGAACAATTAGTAGACAAATATAAAAAGAAACTCCATAAGGATTGTGATTTTTCTTATATTATCAAATCCGGAAAAATACATGAAGAAGTAGCTCATCAAGCAGAAGCTTTTGATGACTCAATGATCATCTGTTCTACTAATGGAGAATCAGGATTTTCTGACTTTATTATTGGCAGCAATGCATACAGGACAGTTCAAGAAACTGAAAAGCCTGTAATTACAGTTACTTCAGAAAAATACATTGGTGATGTCACAAAAATTGTTTTACCTCTTGACATTACAAAAGAAACAAGAGAAAAAGTTCCAATAGTAACAAAAATTGCTAAAGCATTTAATTCCGAAGTGCACATTATTAAAGTTACAAGCTCTACAAACGAAGGAATACATAATAAATTAAGAATGTATGCAACACAAGTAAAAAAGTATTTTGACGAAAAAGGGATTAAATATCAATCCAGTTTACTTGTTGGAGACAATATTACAGAATCTACTATTGAATATGCTAAAACTATTGATGCTGATTTGATAGCAATTATGACAGAACAAACGACTTCTATTGCCAACTTTTTGCTAGGTTCTTATGCTTATCAAATGTTAAATACATCTCCTATTCCAGTACTAAGTATCACACCTAAAGAAATATTCTTCACTTTTGGACTACGAACAACAGGTGGTTAGAAATAAATAAAAACTTATTGAAAATATATCAATTAAACATCTCGTAAGAAGGATGCGTTTAAACACAAAACTACATATATTGTATTTTTGATGATTTTTCTATTGTTTTAATGATTAGTGGGTTAATTATTTGCTTTGCTAAAATCAAGTTAATCCAAAAATATATCTAAAACACTATAGTACAGCTATTTAGTATGGATATTTTCACAATTCCATACAAATTAAAGTCCTAATTTATCAATCCAAAATAGCAAAGATACAATCATAACAACAACAGGTACAACTACTACCCAGTCATTTACCTTTAACAATCGAGGTATGGTAATATCTCCGAAATAACCCATTTTTAGGATTCCATCCTTTAATTTTGGATACACTACAGCAAAAATCCAAGTTCCTATAAGTATCCCAAATAATCCGCCGGTTATAGCATCTAAATATCCGTTACCAATAGCCCCAGCAATTGTTCCAGGACAATAACCAAGCAAGGCAAATCCGACACCAAAAATCAACGAACCAACTACATTCATACCTACTGAACCTCTCTTAAGCGAAAGAGTAATCCAACCCATAGATTTCATAAAATAAATTCCAATCATACCAGTTGCCACTGCCGAAAGCATTATTTTCAAAACAGTAAAATCTATAAGTAGCAACTGCCCTACAATCACATCATAATTAGTTACCCCTCCCTTATGCAACAAAAAACCGAAAAAGATACCAAAACCCAAACCTAATAATAAGGGTCTTTTATCTGTCGTTTCATTGGTATTATCTTTATTCATAATACAATATTTTTATTTTTATAATTAAATACATATTTACAAAACACATAATAATAAATTTATATAAAGGCAAAAACACTATGGTCATCTATTCTCAAAAAGATTTCAGTTAGTAATATGTTCTTCATTTTCAATTTTTTGCTATGCTAAAACATTAAAAATCAAATGAGCAGTTATAATCCCACCTATAAAAAAGAAAATAGCTGAAACCCAACTAGAAACAGCAAGTTGAAGCGTACCACTAATTCCATGTCCACTAGTGCAACCACCGGCAAATCGTGCACCAAAACCTAGAACAATTCCTCCTATTACAGCCACAATAACACGCAACAGATTACTATCACCAAATGCCGAATACCAAAGTGAAGGTATCCACACATCTAGATTAAAATCGCCTGAGATTATAGCAGAGAGGAATGACCCAAGAACAACACCCAAAACCAACATCCACTGCCAATTTATCTTTAGTTTAATTTTCTTATAATAATGTCTTCTATCAGCTCCTTTCCCTCTTAATAATTCTTCAATCATGCCCCCAACACGCGCAAAGGTAGTGGATGTTGCAATAGGTTTTCCTGATATTAAAAAACTTAACCAACTCAAAAGTCCTATACCAATACCTACTGCATAAGGAGACCATCTTGTAACTGTAAAAACTGATACAATTGTTTCCATAATTTACTATAAAATTATTATAACTTATTTCTACTTTTAATAAAACCTTGAGCCATGTGGGTTTTGACAAACCGTACAACGTTTTGTATATCCTGCAGCGCTATATCCTGTCATTCCACCAGCGACATTATATAAGTTTTTAAAACCTTTTTGACTCAAAACACTTGCTCCCAAACTGCTACGATTACCTGAACTACAAATAAGAATAATTTCATTTTCCTTATTTAAATCTTTATATCTTTCACGCAAATCAGACCCAGGAATATTAATAGAACCTTCTATATGGCTGTCTTCATATTCCCCGGGCGCTCTAACATCTATTAAAACAAATTTAGAAGCCCCCATGATTTTATCATGTAAATCTTCAGCAGAAAACTGAGTAATAGAATTAGTTTTATATCCCTCTACGGCCCAGGCGGCAATACCACCATCAAGATAGCCAACAATACGATCCTGTCCAACACGTCTAAGCCAAACATTAGTTTTTTCAGCTTCTGCAAAACTATCTGAAACTACTAAAAGGTCTTTATCAAAAGGTAACATCCAACCGGCAAAAGTGGGTAGATTACCATTAAAATCAAGACTCCACGATCCTGGAATATACTGACTACCAAATGCAAGATAACTACGAGTATCAAGTATTGCGACGTCTTTTTCTTTAATCATTTCTTTAAAAGCTTCGGGATTAAGCTCTTTCATTTTGGGTAACTTTGCAATACGCTCTGGCCCTTTACAATTAATTTTACTACAACGACCAAAATGGTCGGGTGCAGGAGGCATATTTTCAGTAAGCGATTTAATAAATTTGTTTTTATCTTTTATTTGCAGAACGGCATTATATTTTCGCTCATAACCAATGGTTGAGCGCCATTTTGCGCCCATTGCACGACCGCAAAGAGAACCAGCGCCATGTGCTGGAAGTACTTCACAAAAATCGGGTAATTTTAAGATTTTATCATTCAAACTGTGGTAAAGTTTATCTGCTAATTCTTCTGCCATTTCTGGAAAAAGGTCAGGCCTACCAACATCGCCCACAAACAAGGTGTCTCCTACAAAAGCACATACAGGATCTTTTCCACGCAAAGTATCAACAACGACAAAACAAAGATGTTCAGGTGTATGACCTGGGGTCTCAAGCACATTTATTACTATGTCCTCTATATTGATTGTATCACCTTCACTCAATGCCACATGATCAAAAACACACTTAGCAGATTTGGCTACGTATATTTTGGCACCAGTTTTTTCTGCAAGATCCATATGACCCGAAACAAAATCGGCATGCAGATGAGTTTGTAATATATGGGTTATCTTCACTCCCAATGCACGAGCTTCTTTTATATACAAATCCGTGTCACGTTGAGGGTCAATTACTGCACAATATTCCGAACCAGCCAGAATGTAAGAACTGTGAGCAATTTTGTTAATAAAAAAATGTTTGATTAGCATAGCATTATTATGTTAAATTATAAAAAAATAGAATATCAAAACAGTAATTGTTAAAAAAATAATGGTCATTCCACTTCCTGCCTTTATGTAATCGGCATTGCGATAACCTCCCGACGACATTAAAAATGCATTTACTTGGTGTGTAGGCAGAATAAATGAGTTAGCCGCACAAACTGCTGCCATTAACACAAGTGGACGAGGATCAATCCCTACAATTCCAGCCATACCCATAACCAGAGGAGCCAACACCACAATTGCTCCCACATTTGACATAAATAATGAAAAGAGTGTTGCCAAAACGCCAACCATAATAACAATAAAAATAGGTGGCAAATCAATAACTAAACTCATAAAAGATTCGGCGAGATACATAGCTGCACCTGTTTTTTGCATAGCTACACCTAATGGGATGAGTCCTGCTAATAAGAAAACTACTTTCCATTCAACAGCTTCATATGCCTGTGCAATATCCAATACACGAGTAAGCACCATACAAATAGCACCGGTTAAGAATGCAATAGAAATTGGGAAACCTACCATTGCCATAGTAATAGCAAAAACAAAGCAAGCAACTGCCGGCCAAGTTTTTGATTTCTTTTTTTCATCCACATCAAAACTTGTAATCACAACAAAGTCAGTACTTTCTTTTAAGTCCTTTATCTTATCCCAACCTCCATAAACAATCAGAGTATCACTAGGGCGGATTTCTACATCAGAAAAGTCCCCATCAACTCTTTCTCCTTTATTGAATAGTATTACAGGCTCAACTGCATAACGTTTTCTCAAAGAATACTCTCTAATACATTTCCCTACGAGATCAGAATCTGGTGGAATAATTACCTCTGCAAAACCACTAACATTGGGATTAAAATCGTCAGAAAAATAGCGTGATGAAGACACATCTTCTAATTGAAAATCTGTTGAAAACTTCTCTATACCTTCAGCTGAACCCAATACAGCAAGAGTTTGCCCCTCATCAATTTTTGTTTCACGCCATGGTGCATACACCACATTTCTTCCCTTACCAATACCCAAAAGATTAACATGATATTTATTCCACAGACCTGCCTGTTCGGGTGTTTTACCTACCAATTGACTATTTATATTTATAGATAACAATTTAATATTATGTGGTAAATTAAGCTTTTCTACGAGTTTATCCTGTTCGGATTTTCCTTTTTCACAAATTTCATTTTTTGGTAACACATACTTTCCAAAAAGTAAAAAATAAGCTATCCCAAATAGTAAAAGTACAATACCAATTGGAGTTACACTAAAAAGGTTGTAGGCATCATGACCTTCATTTTTTAGTATATCGTTAATTAGAATAAGTGGTCCTGAACCAACCATGGTAAGCGTCCCTCCTAATATGGCAGCAAAACCAATAGGCATAACAAGTGCTGATGCTGGAATCTTTGTCCGTCGTGAGACCTGCATAATCCCAGGAAGGAAAAGCGCTGCTGCTCCAATATTTTGAATTAAACCCGAAAGTAAACCAGTAGAAATAGAAAGTAGTCCAACCAAGTTTCGTTTACGAGTTCCGGCTTTACTAATAATAAATCTCGAAAACGTATCCATGATTCCAGTACGTGCAATACCCCGACCTAAAATCATCACACTAAACATTGCAATAACAGCATTACTAGAGAAGCCAGAAAACATTTCCTGTGGAGTTAATATCCCTGTCCATCCCAATGCAAGCATGCAACTAATAGCCACAATATCAATTCGTACTACATCAATTACGAGTAATATAACAGTGGTTAATAAGATTATCAAAACTATAATAATACTTGATTCCATAAATAATTAAGTATATTTTTTTATTTAATCCAATCTATTCTTTCAGATTTTCTGTCTAACAAATCTGCAAAAAATCTAAATATATTCTTTAATTGTCATTCTATTTTCCATTCTCAAATTACTTTAAAGATCTTTTTAGCGATAAAAATATGGAAAAAGCATATTTCTAATCTATAAAATAACCATACCCCCACTACTCTATTTTCATTTACATTTAGTATTGAATAAGCACAAAATTTTTAATATCTTTTTGTTATAAAAATATAATAAAGCATACTATTATGCAAACTTATTAAACTAAAAGTACCTAAAAAAACTGATTTTAAACATATTACAAATTAAAAATCAAGGATAATTCAGATATAATGGACAAATTTCATGTTTTCTATTTTCAAAATTTGAAAGACTAACTAAAAAACTCATTAGATTTCAATTTCAAACATAAGGTAAATAAATTACCTCTGTACATGACATTGATATATTATATTAAATAAAGAGTTACAACAAAAAAGATTTAGATTATTACAATTGAACATTATATGAGAAAGCGACTTATGATTAGTTTTCAGTATATATAAATTCAAATGCATATATCATACTTCCCAAGTTGAACCGCTATTAAATAAATCGTCCATACTCTTTATACTGGTTTTTGACTGTACTTCGGCGATTTGCTCTGTCATCAGTTTATCATAAGTATCGTCTTTAACTGCTCTGATAATACCAAAAACTGATGGGAAATCTGGAAATTTAAGATTTATCAGCATATTATGAATTGTTGTATCTTCCTGATGCATGTCATGAACTAAAAGATCATCTTCAGTAACACCATTTTTTCCAATTTCTACAACTCTTAATTTAAAACCATCGAGCATTATACCCTTGTCATTTTCTGCACCAAAAATCATAGGTTTACCATGTTCTACCCATAATTGATTATCATCACGCTTGTCTTTGTCGGTAATTTCTGAGTGTGCTCCGTTATTAAAAATAACACAATTTTGCAGGATTTCAATTATTGAAGTACCTTTAAAAACATCGGCTTGCTTGAAAATCTCAACAGTTTGTTTAACATTATTGTCAATTGTACGAGCAAAAAATCTTCCTCCTGCACCAATTGTCAATTTGCCGGGATTAAAAGGTGCTTCAATAGTCCCGAAGGGAGATGATTTTGTTTTCTGTCCCTTAAATGATGTTGGAGAATACTGACCTTTTGTTAAACCATAAATCTGGTTATTAAATAACAAAACATTTACATCTATATTTCTACGTATTTCGTGAATAAAGTGATTCCCCCCGATTGCCAAAGCATCACCATCACCGGTAATCTGCCATACGCTTAATTTTGGATTAGCCAATTTAACACCGGAAGCAATTAAAGCAGCACGTCCATGAATACCATGAAATCCATAAGTATTCATATAATAAGGAAATCTTGAACTGCAACCAATACCTGAAACAACAGCATAATCTTCTTTATTATGATTGAGTTCTGATAATGCCCTTTGTAAAGATGCCAATACCATAAAATCACCACAACCCGGACACCATCTCACTTCTTGATTACTTTTAAAATCTTTTGGCTTATATTTTTTAATATCCATGATTATTTATTTTCAATCTGTTTAATAATGTTCTCTTTTAAATAACTCACCGAGAATGGTAATCCCTGTACAAGATTTACCTGTTCGTATTTAAACTCCGGGAATTTCATTCTTAGGTAAGATGCAAATTGTCCAAGATTAAGCTCACAAACAATTATCTTTTTGTATTTCCTAAAAATTCCTTCAGTATTTTTAGGAAATGGATTTATGTAATTAAAATGAACATGAGCAACCCCTCGACCTTGTTGGTTAAGTTCATCAACTGTAGATTTTAAATGCCCATAAGTACTACCCCAGCCGATAATCAGAGTATCTGAATCGGATTTACCTTCTACTTTTTGCTCAGGAATAAAATCGGCAATTTTTTGCACTTTATCCTCACGAAGGGATGTCATTTCCTCATGATTTTTGGGTATATATGAAACAGTACCTGTAACATTCATCTTCTCTAGACCACCAATACGATGTTCAAAACCTTTCATTCCCGGCACAGCCCAACGTCTAACAAGATTTTCGTCTCTTTCGTAAGGTTTGTACTCATCTTTTGACTGATCTGCGAACTTTGTTTCAATCCCTTCAAGTTCTTTCATTGCAGGAATTTTCCAAGGTTCTGTACCATTAGCTAGATATGAGTCTGTCAGTAATATAACCGGTGTCATATGTTCAAGTGCTAATTTCGACGCTTTAAAAGCATAATAAAAGCAATCCGAAGGTGTACTTGCAGCAATTACAGGAACAGGGCTTTCACCATTCCGTCCTGTCAATGCCTGAAATAAGTCAGATTGTTCTGTTTTAGTAGGCAAACCTGTTGATGGACCACCTCTTTGAACATTTACAACAACTAAAGGTAGTTCTGTAATAACAGCTAAACCGAGTGCTTCGGATTTTAATGCTAAACCAGGCCCACTTGTTGATGTTGCTGCAAAATTTCCGGCAAATGCTGCACCAATTGCACTTACAATACCACCGATTTCGTCTTCTGCCTGAAAAGCTTTGGCACCAAGATCTTTGCGATTAGCAATTTCAATTAGTATTTCAGATGCCGGAGTAATTGGATATGATCCAAGAAAAAGCTTTAACCCTGATTTTTCTGCAGCAGCAAGTAAGCCCCAAGCTGTTGCAATATTTCCGCTAATACTTCTATATTTCCCTTTTAAATCAGTAGGTGCATGTACTCGAAATGAAGGCATTGCCTGAATAGCAGAGGCATAATTAAAACCTCCTTGTAAGACTTTTTTATTTGCCTCAATAAGTTGGGGTTTATTCTTAAACTTTTCTTCGAAAAACTTTTCCGAATATTTTGTTGGAAATCCAAACAAATTATACACAATACCTAAAGCAAACATATTTTTACTTTTCATAACAAGTTTAATATCCAGATCAGTGTCTTTAAGACTTTCCTGAGTCATGGAACCAATTGGAGACAAGATAAATTTATAATCTTGCTTTAAGTTACTCATAGTATCTTCTTCAAAACCTGCTTTTTCCATATTTTTATCGCTAAAAGAATCTCTGTCAGCGATTATCGTACCACCTCTTTTGATAGAGTCAATGTTTGCCATAATAGCTGCCGGATTTAAGGCAACTAAAACATCACATTTATCACCTGGAGTATGAATTCCTTTACCAAAGTGTAACTGAAATCCAGAAACTCCACCAACTGTTCCTTGAGGTGCTCTGATTTCTGCGGGATAATCTGGAAAAGTCGCCACTTCCTCTCCCATTTGTGCTGTAGTATTCGTTAGCTGTATTCCTGTTAACTGAATTCCATCGCCAGAATCACCAGCAAATTTAACAACAACATTATCAAGATCAATTTGTTTTTTACTCATGTATTAAATTTACAAATTTTTATTATTAACAGATTAGATTGTATTGTGTTTATATTTTTATTGTTTTACTCCCTTCATTGAAAGTTGGATTCTCTTTCTATCTATATCAATATCAGTAATTTTAACGATTACGTGCTGGTGTAAACTTAATACCTCAGCAGGGTTTGAAATAAATCTATCAGCAATCTGAGAAATATGCACTAAGCCATTTTCTTTAATTCCAATATCGACAAATGCGCCAAAATTGGTAATATTAGTAACGATTCCAGGCAATTCCATATCAATTTTCAAGTCTTCAATTTTGTAGATGGTTTTATCAAATTCCATTACTTTGATTGCTTTACGTGGATCTCTGCCAGGTTTTTCAAGTTCTTTAATAATATCATTTAAACTTGGCAAACCTATGTCATCAGTAACATATTTTTTTAAATCAATTGTTTCCAACACCTCAGGATTTTGGATAATATCTTCAACGGATTTCTTAAGATCTTTAGAAATATTTTTCACAATATGATATGATTCAGGATGCACTGCTGTATTATCCAAAGGGTTCTTTCCTCCATCAATTCGTAAAAATCCTGCACATTGCTCAAACGCTTTTGCTCCAAGTCGTGGTACTTTAAGAAGTTCCTTACGACTTTCAAACGCACCATTTTCTACACGATAATCAACAATAGATTTAGCAAGTGCCGGTCCTAAACCTGAAACATAGTTTAATAAGTGTTTTGACGAGGTGTTTAGGTTAACACCAACACTATTAACGGCACTTTCGACAACTCTGTCAAGACTCTCTTTCAACAATTTTTGATCAACATCGTGCTGATATTGTCCAACACCAATTGATTTAGGGTCAATTTTTACTAATTCTGCAAGTGGATCCATTAATCTTCTGGCAATAGAAACCGCACCTCTTACAGTTACATCATAATTCGGAAATTCTTCTCTAGCAACTGATGATGCAGAATATACAGAAGCACCGTCTTCACTAACCACAAATACTTGAAGTTCTCTGTCAAATTTAATTCTCTTTACGAAACTTTCTGTTTCACGACTTGCAGTCCCATTGCCTATTGCAATTGCATCAATTTTAAAGCTCCCAACAAGAGAGCATAGCTTTTTCATTGCCATAGCTGTATCTTCCTGCGGCTTGTGGGGATAAATAGTTTCGTTGTGCAGCAAGTTACCTTGTTCATCAATACAAACAACTTTGCATCCTGTTCTGTAACCCGGATCAATGCCTAAAATGCGTTTCTTTCCATAAGGCGGAGCTAAAAGCAATTGTCTTAGGTTTACTGCAAATACATCAATTGCAGAGATATCAGCTGTGTTCTTACTTAAACCTGCGAATTCGTTCTCGATAGAAGGTTTAATAAGCCTTGAATATGAATCTCCCATCGCTTTTCGTACAATTTCTGAAGATTTATTGTTTGCTTTAACAAATAAGTATTTTAGTTTTTTAAGTACACTTTCTTCGTTTGGTGAAATATCTACACGTAAATAACCTTCTTTCTCACCTCTTCTGATTGCCAGAATTCTATGCGAAGGACATTTATCAAGTTTTTGGCTAAAATCAAAGTAATCCTTGTATTTTATGGCTCCATCAGCCTTTGATTTAACAACTTTAGATGTTATGATTGCACTCTCTTCAAAAGTATTTCTGACTCTTTCACGAGCTAATGGATTTTCGGATATTTTTTCAGCGATAATATCATTAACACCGTCAAGAGCTTCTTCGATATTATTAACTTTATCATTTAAATAACCAGATGCAATAGCTTCTATATCAATATTATTCTGATCAAATATTAAATCTGCCAGAGGTTCTAGACCTTTTTCTTTTGCTATAGCCGCACGAGTTCTTCTTTTTGGTTTATAAGGCAAATAAATATCTTCAAGAACATTAGAGTCCCAAGTATCATCTATCTGCTTTCTCAATTCATCAGTAAGAAGATCTTGTTTTTCTATTACTCCCAAAATAGTTTCTTTACGAGCAATCAAATCTGTAAAATACACATTTTGTTTTAATATCTGTTCTATTTGCTCTTCATCCAAACCACCAGTTCTTTCCTTACGATACCTTGCAATAAACGGGATTGTAGCACCTCCGTTTATCAATTCAACAGTATTAGCAACCTGACGCGTGCTTATCCCTGTAATTCCTGATATTAATCTAATAATCTTTTCCATAAAAATCTATGATACTTAGAGTTCAAAGGATTTTGAATTCTATCTTTTTCTGAAGTTTGTGTTTCAAATATTGAATCATAAAATTTGATTACAAATTTTTATCAAACATAGCAATTATAGTGATATATGAAACTGATTATTTACTTTTTTTATTTACAGATTTATTAACCTTTTTATAATAAATTAAAATCTTATAAATATTTGATTATAAGGTTTAAAAAATTGTTAAAAGTCGAACCTTGCAATAAATCGAACGTATAATAATTTAGACTAAGGGTAAAAACTATTAAAATGAACAATTATGGATAGTCGATTAAATCTGAAGCATTTCAACAAAACTGAATTGGCTGATATGCTTCGTAATAAAGAGCAAGATATTGAAGTCCTAACAAATAGTTACTTTAAAGAAATATATGGTTTTATTAAAAAGCTAAGGCAGTCGGCAAAAGCTCAGGATAAGGAAATGTTTTTAAGATACGTCAGGAAAATTGCTATAGCAAGCAAGTCTGTCTGTTTTGAGATAATGCACGTTTTAGCTCTTGAACTAGAAGATTGTGATTTGAACAGTCAATTAAAAATCCTTGATCATATTGATGATATGGAAAATGAGCTAGAGATTGTTAAGGATCTTATAAAATAACGTACTTACTTAAAGCAATGCATTTCTTTTACCATTACATTAAGACTTCAAATCTTTTATTTTTGACAGCAATTCTGATTTTTTTACAGGTTTTGTGATAAATTCATCACATCCGCATTCAAAAGCATAATCAATTTCCTCATTTACTACATATGCACTTTGTCCAATTATTGTTATATTTGGCAGCATATCTTTTATTTTTCTGGTTGCCTCAAAACCGTCCATAACTGGCATCCTAATATCCATTAGTATCAGATCTGTATCCATATTATTTTGGCAGAATTGTAAGGCTTCAAAACCATTTTTTGCCCGGAATAATTTATTATCGGTAATTTTAAGCATATTCTTTAAGAGTAGATAGTTTGTCTCCTCATCTTCAGCTATCAGGATTTTAAAATCTTTGTCGTTAAAATATTTATTCAGCCTGATTTCATCGTAATCAGGTATCTGACCAATTTCTGATTTTATCGGTACTGAAAAGTAAAATATCGTCTCTTTAGCAGGGGTTGATTTCAGCCATATTTCTCCACCGAGTAGTTTTACATAAGCTTTTGTAATCGAAAGTCCCAGGCCTGCTCCACTGAAGAGTTCTTCATTATTTGAATCTATACGTGTGAATTTCTTGAAGATCTCATCAAAAGATTCTTTAGGAATTCCAGGGCCGTTGTCTTTTACAAAAAATTTTACAAACTTTTTGTCTATAGTATACCCGAAATTGATTTCGCCATTGATGGTAAACTTTATAGAATTATCTATTAAATTTGACAAAATTCTCATCAGTTTTGTTTTATCGGTATGCAAAGTCATATCTTTTGCATTTACCGGACAGATAACTTTAAGTTTTGAGTTTTGCTTTTTTGCTTTGTCACTAAACTGGCAAAAAATTAAATTACACGTTTCGTTTATATTAACATGTTCTGCATTTATTGCTTCCTGACCTGCCTCTATTGTCGCTATGTTGATGATATCGGTAATCACTGCCAATAATTGTTCCCCACTGTCAGTAATTATTTTTGTGAATTTTTTTATATCTTCCGACTTTGTGTCAGGCTCTGTAAGTAAATAAGAAAATCCCATAATTGCATTTAGAGGCGTTCGAATCTCATGAGATATATTATTTAAAAAAGCAGTTTTAAGACGATCGCTTTCTTCAGCTTTTTTAAGGGCTGTAAGCAACTGCGTTTCATGATCTTTATTCTTTGTTATATCATGCAGATATGTTACAAAACACCCTTCTTTATTCTCAGGTTCGACATAACCGGTGGAAATCAGTGCCCAAATTATGTTATTGTTTTTATTAATAAATCTTTTTTCAAAAGTGAGCCTTTGCTGTTTTGATTCAGTAAGTTCTTTGTAAGACAGTTTTAAGCTATCATAATCTTCAGGATAGGAAATATCAAAAATATTGAAATCCAGAAGCTCTTTTTCTGTATAACCTAGAATATTACAGATTGTGTTATTGACTTTTAAGAATTTACCGTCTTTGGATATCAGACAAACTCCTGATGCGGCATTTTCAAATGCTGCTCGAAAAAGAGCTTCGCTTTCCCTGATCGAATATTGTGCCCGCTTTAGTTCTTTTTGGGTTTTGACATGCTCTAAAACCGAATGTATGGACAATGCAAGCCCTTTAATGTGCTTAACTGACTTAATTACATAGTCCGCTGCACCAAGCTTTATCGCCTGTATGGCTATTTCCTCGGAGCCTGTTCCTGTTACAATTATTACCGGGATCTCAGGACATACCTTTTTTACAAAATCAAGAACCTGCAATCCGTCAAATCCAAGAATATTAAAATCACTTAAAATAACATCAAAAAACTTTTCTTTTAGTATATATTCAAATTCTTCTCTAGTTGCAGCCGAAGTAATATTAAAAGTGTCTCTTTCCTGCATTAAAGTATCCTTGATAAGTATCCTGTCAAGGATGCTGTCGTCAACATGTAATATCTCTATTTTTTTCATATTTTTAAGGTTGATTTGCATTTATATTTAAAGAAAACCAATAATCGTCTATTTTTTTTACAACTTCGGTAAAGCCTTCGAAAGATACTGGTTTTAACAAATAGCTATTTGCTCCGCAATCATAACTTAATGCCCTGTCTCCTTCATCTCGGGAAGATGTAAGTATTATCACCGGTATTCGCTTGAGATAATCGGTATTTTTTATTTGTCTTAATACTTCAAAACCATCTATCCCAGGCATTTTCAAATCCAGAAGGATTAGTGTAGGCATGGGATATTCATTTCGGTCCGAATATTTACCATGTCCAAAAATATAATCCAATGCTTCCTGTCCGTTTTTTGCAACAGAGATCATGTTTGATAGTTTTGCCTGTTTAAAAGCATCAAGGGTGAGTATGATATCCATTTGATTATCTTCAACAAGTAAAATATTTGCTTTCTTTTCCATTACGATTTTTATTTATTTGGTAATTTAATTATAAATGTTGTTCCTTTGCCGGGCACGGAAGTAAGGCTGATACTACCAAGCATCATTTCAACGGATTTTTTTACGCTTGCCAAACCAATACCTGTTCCGGGAAATTCTTCTTCACTATGCAGGCGTTGAAAAATATTAAATATTTTTTCAAAATACTCTTCGGCAATACCAATCCCATTATCACTAACCTTTATCAATAATTCCCTATCATTATATTCGCAAAATATTTTTATCAATAATTTCACATCCTCACTGCGATATTTTATTGAGTTGTCGATAAGGTTAATAAATATCTGTCTTGTTAAACTTACATCTCCTATAATAACGGGCAAAGGTCTTTCAATTGTGATTTCACCGCCAATATCATGAATCTTATTATTAAATTCTATTTGCATTTCCTCAAGAATTTCATTGAGATCCACCGGTTTAAGGTTTAGTGCTTTTCTTCCGAGACGGCTGTAGTTCAAAAGATCATCTATGAGTTGTTCCATACGTCGACTGGCCTGAACGACATAGTTCATATACTCCCTGCCTTCTTGGTTCAATGATTCTCTGTGGCGATTTGCAAGTATCTGGGAGAAACCGTAAACGGCCCTTAAAGGAGCTCTCAGGTCATGAGATATTGAATAGCTAAATGATTCCAGCTCTTTATTTATTGTTGTTAACTGTATCGTTCTTTGCTCCACCCTGCTTTCAAGTTCGGCATTAAGTATGTTTAATTCGTTGGTTCTTTTTCTCACTTTCGATTCAAGTTCCCTGCTTAACTTGTGCTTAATTTTATAATTGTTGTAAATTACTATTATTAAGAAAATAAACATTACTGTGAGCAAACCCAGTAAATTCATATAGTTTCGCTGACGCTGTGTGATTTTTTTCTGTTCGTTGAGTTCATTTGATTTGTTTTCTATTTCCTGTTTTGTTTCTTCCAATTCAGCCTGTTGTACCTGCAATATTTCTTCGCCTTGCTGTATTTCGGATTTTTGAATATTTATATTATCCTGTAGTGATGTTAATAAGTCTTCCTGCTCCTTTATTTTATGTTTTTTATTCTCCAGTTCTGTTTCGCGTAATTGCAATAACCCTGTCTGGGTATTAAATATTTTGTGTTGTTCTAGAATCTTAAAATTTAACATATTAAGACTGTCACGGATAAGATTAAGTTCTTTTCTTGCAGTTTTATTGGACTGTTTCAGACTCTCAAGATCTTGTTGCAGTTCTTTAAACTGTTTATTTTGCTCCCTTAAGTTTTGCTGACCTTTGAAATATAATTCGGCCACATCAACTTCGGTTCCGCCAAGCAAAATGATATCGGGAGATACTTTCAGGTGTTGATTGATAATATTTGCATTATTAATCTCGAATTTTAACGAACCGTCAGGATGATCTATGAAATTTATCATGATGTTTGACTGGTCGCCGTAGTTATCAGTGACTAACAGGGTGTTTTTGCTTTCAATCATGTCATATAAAAGAGACGGATCAATATCGAACCCGGGAGATAAATATATCAGATGTATATTCTCAAAGCTGATTATGTCAGCTGATCTTTGTACTATAATTTTTTTCCCTCTCAAAAGATATGTTTCCGACATTTTGGAGATGTTTTTGTAAACATCTCTGCTATCGCCAAGTATAAGGAACTGGAATTTGTCAATAGAGTCTTCATTATCCCAAGTAATGTTTTTTGAAAAATTGTAAAGATATGCGCTTACTGCAACATCACGGTTAACATTTTGCGATATGCATGGTTTGCTACTGATTGCCATTAGCACAATAAAACAAACTGTTATATTTATAATTAATCTTTTTGCTGGCATTTTGGATTTATTGTATATCTGGCAGTAAATAAGATACTTCGCTGGGCCTGCCTGTATCTGTCTGGATCCCAGTTTGAACTGTGATAGTATTTTTTATTAAAAATGTTTTTTATTGTTATCTGAAAAGCCATTCCAAACTGAGTGCTTGCTGTTATACTGCCGTTAAATAATATATACGGGTCTATAATATCGGAACCTGTTGCCTGGATTAGTGTAGGGTTTTTCCTTTCTCCTACATAATTTGCCCGAATATTCATTTTGAAAAATCTGTTCATAGCATAGGTAATTCCGGCATTGGCAACGTGATCACTTATCTCTTTAACTTTTTGTCCGGTTTCATCAAAACTCTGACAATATGTATAATTAAAATACGGGTATATTTTGCCGCTCAGGTAAAATACAGAAAATTCCGTTCCGATAGTGTTAATATAACCAAAATTTATCCATCTGAAGGATTCCTCAGTAAATTGTTTTATTAAGGTATTCTCAAGTTGATTGTCATATGTCGCAATATCAAGCCTGAATTTAGGACAGGGCTGGTATCTATACGCAAATTCATATGAAACCAGTTTTTCGGGTAAAAGATTCGGATTTCCTAACCCATCGCTGTAATCCCATGGTTTTGGTGCTCTAAAAGCCTCTGAGTATGAAAGCCTAAAAATATGTTTATCTGTTAAGTTGTATATTATTGCAAGTCTTGGAGTAAAAACCCTGTCGTAGACAGTGCTAATATCATATCTAACACCACCTGAAATATCAAACCCCGGAAACAAATTGAAAAGCGGCTCCAAAAATATACTTAAAAGTTGGTTTTGAATCATTTCCGGCTTTTCAGGCTTTGGAGGCCTGTAAATTATAGAATCGCTGCTTGACCAGCTCATTTTACTTGATAATGACTCATATTCAAATAATATTCCGGTTGTCAGTGATATTTTTTTGAAAGGTATATAATTAAAAACATGTTCGGTGCCGATGAGGTTATTTGGTCTATAATAACCTATCTGCGCAGTATCGGTAACATAATATACAGTATTGCCCAATACCGTTGCATTACGGTTATATACTATAGATTGTAAAGACAAATATTTATTTATTTCAGCGGAATATTTGACATAAGAGTTGTTGAACTGTATATTCCAACTTGTCCCAAAATCTTTGTATTCTGTTCCGTATGATTTTATTATACTGGCTAGGGAAGATTTTTTATACATGTAATTTGTGCCGAATATCAGATTTTTATATTCTGCCTTGAAATTAAAACTGAAGTCTTTTTCAAAGTTGTCCATCAGGTCTGTCCAGTTGTTATCTCCCTTTTCCAGTCTTAGATCAGCCTTATCGCTTTGTTTATATTGTCCTGAAACAGAAATGCCTCCCGTATTTGATTTATTGGCTTTACGTAAACAGAAGTTTCCGGATGCAGTGTTAAACGAGCCGATTGTGGTTGAAGCCCCGACACATTCCTGATCATATTTTTTTGTAATTATATTTATTATTCCTGTAACGGCATTTGCTCCATAAACAACAGAAGACGGACCATAGACAACTTCAATTCTATCAATGTCAGATAAAATTATTTGTCCCCCTGTATAAAACCCGCCAGAATTAAGTTCATTGACCTGTACCCCGTCAATAAGTAGTAATGTGAGATTGTTTTGATTCGGAACACCTCTTTGAAAAACATAGGAATTAAAACCCATGATATTTCTGAATTGGAACCCAGGCAGATCACACAAAATTTCTTCAAAAGTAAAGTAGCCGCGATCCTGTATTTGCCGAGCTGTAATAACAAATGTTGCTGCAGATAGTTGATTGTAATCCTGGCTGACTTTCGAAACAGAACTTACTTTTAACTGCGAAAGTTGCCTGAGATCCATTTCCCATATATCAATGCTGTCGTTTTGAGCTTTTACTAAATCTGAATAGATAAGAATTATTATAAGACATGTCAATTGTCGAATATGTACAATACTTACCATATACTGAAAAACTCTGTATATTAACAATGATTTCATGTTCAACTTATTTCAATTGCAATGTACAAATAATTTAGATATAATTTATAGCAATTGATGTTTTTTTATTATAAATATTTTTAATCGACAAATAATTATTAATTATTTTAAAGAGTTATTTTCGCGAAGGTGATGTAAAAATTTTATAGTTTAGATAATTTGCAGTATTTTTATCTTTTTATAATAAGATTGCTTTAGTATGGCTTTATCTGAAAAATATAATCATCAATTAGAAAAACTTGTCGACGAAATTGACAAAGCAAAAAAGATCGCAATTATTCCTCATTATAATCCAGATGGAGATGCAATTGGTTCGGCTTTAGCTTTAGGAATTTTATTTAAGGAAATGGGGAAAGAAGTTAAAGTCATCAGTCCTACTCAATTCCCGTCCTTTTTATTTTGGATGCCGGATAGAAAACACATTCAAGTTCTTGGAAAAAAAACAGAAAAGAACACAGACCTGCTAAAAGATATTGATATGCTAATAGGTGTTGATTTTAACTCATTAAATCGCATCAATAATATTTCGCGTAGATTTAATGATTCTACTGCATTTAAAGTATTAATTGACCATCATCCAAATCCAGAAAATTTTACAGATTTACTTTTCTCTGAAACAACATATTCATCTACTGCCGAACTTATTTATGAAATAATTGAAAACACTAAATTTAAAAATTTAATTAATAAAGATATTGCAACTTGTCTATATACAGGAATAATGACAGATACAGGTTCCTTCAGCTTTAACTCATCAAATCCAAATACTTTTAGGATTGTTAGCGAGCTTATGAAACATGGCGTTGATAAAGATTTAGCATACGACAGAGTTTATAATAGTTTTAGTCAGGATAGAATGCGTTTTATGGGGCATGTAATGCTGAACAGAATGGTAATAATACCTGAACTTAAAACAGCTTATATCTATATTACTGCAAAGGATCGTAAAGATTTTAACGAACAATTTGGAGACACCGAAAATTTTGTAAATATTCCATTATCTGTAAAAGGAGTTGTATTTTCTGCGATTTTTATTGAAAGAGATAATTTTGTAAAAATTAGTTTCCGTTCAAAAGGGAGCTTCCCAGTTAATAGTTTTAGTGCTAAACACTTTAATGGAGGTGGTCACACAAACGCTGCAGGTGGAGAAAGTTTTGATTCATTACAAGAAACTACAAAAAAATTCGTTACTATTTTAAAAGATTACGAAAAAACCTTAAAAAACTATAATTATTAGTTTATGAATCGTGTTTTACAATTATTATTAATTATTTTCATATTTGTTATTATATCATCATGTAATAATAATCCAGAATCTAATGCACGTCAATCTGCGCTACCATATTCTGTTGCTAAAAAAGAGCATCAACAAGAGCTTTTGGACTGGAATAAGGAAATTGTAGAAATCGATCACACAGTTATTGAGAAATTCATAGAACGCAGAAAGTGGGATATGAAAATTTCGGGAACCGGTTTATATTATCAAATATATCACAAAACAAGTGGAGAAGCTGCAACTAACGACAAAGTAGCTGAAATTACATACAGTACGATGCTTTTGAATGGTGATGTTTTATACACATCTCAAGAATATGGAAACAGATTTATTCATTTAGGGCACAATCAGGATGAACTTGGATTAAACGAAGGTATAATGTTAATGAAAGTAGGCGAAAAAGCCCGATTAATATTACCTCCTCACCTTGCATTTGGAGTACCTGGTGATGGCCATCTTGTTCCACCATATACTATTCTTGTATATGAAATTGAGTTAGTTGCATTAACAGATAAAACAAATTAAAATAATGAAAATAAAATTCTGGCAGATATTTATAATTACCCTTATTTTTATTGCATGTAATAATGGAGATATCAAATTTGATAAGCATGAAAGCGGTCTAGAGTATAAAATAGTTACTAAAGGTGAAGGTAAACAAGTAAATATTGGAGATATCTTAATTTTACACCTCGTTTACGAAACAGAAGACGGTGTAAAGATATTTAATTCTGCTGATACAGAAAGAAAATATTTAAGAAAACTCGAAGCTCCAAAACATACAGGTGGCAGTTTCGAAAATGGATTAGCTTTGTTACATGTTGGAGATTCTGCTATTTTTAGAATAAATGCCGAAAGTTTTTTGAAATTTTCAGAATCTTATTCAAATCTTCCTAAAAATGTAGATAAAAGCGATAAGATTATTATTAAACTTAAACTTATTGACATCCTAAAACACGAAGAATTCGACACTCATCTAGAAGAAAGATTTCATGAATCCAGTAAAGTAGAGCATCAAATCCTAGAAAAATTTTTAAAAAATGCCTCTATTGATATTGACCCTACGGAATCTGGATTATACTATATAGAACAGACAAAAGGTATAGGAGATCCACCAAATATTGGAGATATTATTACCGTTAATTATACAGTAAAATTAATTGATGGATTTGTAATAGAAACAACTTATGGAAAATCTCCTTTCACATTTCAATATGGACCAAATGGCTCAATTGATGCTTGGTTCGAAGGATTAAGCTATATGAGTGAAGGTGGAAAAGCTGAGTTTATTTGTCCATCCGAAATTGCGTATGGCGAAAAAGGGACAAAAGACATTCCACCATTTTCTACTATAATATTTGAAGTTGAGTTAATATCAATTGAAAGAACACAATAAATTAAAATCAAGAATATTGAAAAACATCACAACATATATTAGTTTAATTCTTACTGTAATAACAATTTTTACAGCTTGCAACAACAATAAGAAAAAAGAAAAAAGCGGCACAAATGATACAATAGATAACAATATCCCAAGTTACAATAAAGATTCTGCCTCAGATACAGTAGCAGTTCTACTAATTAATCCAAATGGAGAATCCGAATATATTGTTGGTAAAATAGATAATATTTACAGAAAAACTTCTAGTGGTTTAGAGTTCAAATTTATTAAATCAGGAAAAGGAAACATTTATCCAAAAATCGGAGATATTTTATATTTTGATATGACATACTCCACTCCTAATGATTCTGTAATCTTTAATACAAATATAATTGACCCCAATTTTAAAATGCGGCTTTCTACTCCCTCCCATTCTGGTGGATGTTTCGAAGAGGCTTTGATGATGATGAAAGAAGGCGATAGTGCTGCCTTTAAGATTAACGCTAAAAATTTTCTCATTTACACTCAGGATAAAGTAAATATTCCGTCATACTTAAGCGACAATGATAAATTCATTTTTAGAATCAAACTAAAAGAAATTGTTGACGGCAGCGATTATATAAAACAAAATGCAGATTTATACCAATATTATATTAGTCAAGAGAATAGTTTAATTGAAAGATATTCTCTTGAAATCGAATATCCTCGAAAAATAACAGAATCAGGATTAAATATTTTCACTATAAAAAAAGGTACCGGTAAAACACCGATTAAGGGAGATATGGTTTCTATTGATTATACTGCCGGTTTTATTGATGGTTCTGTTTTTGACTCTACCCTAGAAAGAAATCAACCTTTTCGATTTAAAATGGGAAACAATGAGGTTATAGATGGTCTAGAAGAAGCTATAAGCTTAATGAATATTGGTGATCACTGCTTAATAATTATCCCTTTTCGTTTAGCATACGGAGAAGAAAAAAATGGAGTTGTTGCTCCTTTCAGCACTTTGGTTTTTGAAATAGAAGTTTTAAATGTCGAATAGTAACGAAATATTGCTATATTTTGGCTCCTTTAATCCTATTCACATAGGACATATGGCTATTGCAAATTACCTGACCGAGTTTTGTGATATTAAGGAACTTTGGTTTGTCATTACTCCACAAAACCCACTAAAGAAATCATCTTCATTACTTAAAGATAGAGATAGACAATATCTTATTCAACTTGCAATTGAAGATTACCCAAAATTCAAAGTTTCAGATATCGAATTCTATCTTCCAAAACCCAATTACACCATTAATACACTCACATATTTGAAAGAGAAATATCCCAAAGGGAAATTCAGTATTCTTATTGGTGGAGATAATTTGGCAACATTTCATAAGTGGAAAAATTACGAGAAAATTCTGGAAGGATTTAAAATCTACGTTTATAAACGTCCGGGATGTGAAGTAAGAGAATTTGAAAATTCAGATATCACAATTGTTGATGCTCCACAGATGGAAATTTCTTCAAGTTTTATCCGTAAAGCAATTAAAAAAAATAAAGATATTCGTTATTTCCTCCCTCCCAAGGTTTATAAGTATATACTAAAAATGGGTTGGTGGCGGTAAGATGACCGGTGACAGGTTGTTAATACCTATTGGCTGTTAACTGCTGATAACTGTTTATTGGTTATTGATCTATCATTCTCTGATTTTAAACCTATTAAAGCTATCAACTCTTTTGTGATCCTGTTGATTGATTATTTTATAAACAACAAATGGAATAGCAATCATACCTGTTGAGAAAACGAAATATCCTGTATTTCTGATAAAGTTATTTAACCAAAAAAATGCCAAAGGAGCGCCTAAAATTAAAATTATTAAGGCTACAATAACTGCAAGAATAGATTTTTTTGCATATATTTTATCCACTTCAGCATTAAAATCAGAATTACATTTTTTACAAGTTAATTGTATGGGATTCCCTTTCTCTTTAGATAGCATTGCTCTGTCCGATACAAAAGAAAAAAAGTATGTCTCAGATTTGCAATATGGACATTTAGTAAAAAGTTTCATTTATTTATCATAATTAATGCTGCTAAAAGAACACCGGTCACCAGTCATCTGTCATTACTCCTTCTCTCCTACATTAATAGTCCTTTGTATAGGTACTCTGTACTTATCTGGAAAATCAGGAATATTGTCACCATCTATATCTTCAAATGTTTGTAAATATTTCACCACTGCCATCCATTCTTTACCTTCCTGAATTCCATCTTTTGCCTTATCAAAATCTATCCATGTATTTTTATTATCTAGAATAGGATTACCATTTTTATCTTTAGGTTTTACTTTTATTAATCCTAAAGTCATCCCTTTAATTTCTCCCACAAATTCAAGCATATATGAATTAGCAGTAAGACTATAAAGAGTTTTATCTTTTTTTGAAAGGTTTATTTGTTTTCCACCAATTTTAATACTTTTAATCTTTTTGAGGAGTCCTTTATTTGCATCATATACCACTTCTATCCCACCATAAAAACAATAATAAGAGGGTTTCATTTTAGGAGCGACAAGTAGTAATTCAATAATATTTTTTATTTCTTTTCCAGTTAGATACACCTTTGCTAAAGGATAACCAGGCACATCATCATCTCCTTCGCCAAGACTTACAATTCTAAAAACATCAGTAACTGTTTGGATACCATTTTTTCCGGGACGAAATTTATCTCTAATTACTCCTGCAGCAATAAGTGAGACATCAGTATTTTCATTAGAAAACTCGTTCACATAGTAATGTATTGCATCAGCAATCAATGGTCCTAAATTACTAGAATCCAAATCTCCATTTTCCTCACATATTAATTCATAATCCGTTTCTGCTAAAGGTTTATAATATCCTAAGCCCATGGGTTTTAACAATTTATCATCAATCAGACGTATTCTGCCTGCAATTTCTTTATGAATATTACAATCACCTTTAATATTATCATTTATTGGGATTAGCTGATACTTAGCAGAAGTTATTTGCCCTTTATTAATATTTATTTCGAATCTTCCAACATTTTTTCCTTGAGAACCTGTTTGAACTATTGGAGTTTCATTAACCCATATTGGATCATTAATAACTGTATGAGTATGCCCACTAATAATAAGGTCAATTCCTTTAACTTTTTTTGCCAATTCAACATCCTCACCGATCCAATTACCTTTTTTATCCTTAGCGACTCCACTATGAGACAAACAAATAATAAAATCAACATTTTCTTCATTTTCCAGAACTTTAACTATCTTTTTTGCAGATTTAATGGGATCAAGTATTTCAAGTGGTGCAGCTTTTGGTGCGACCTGTTTAGCATCATCTCCAATTAAGCCAAAAATTCCGATTTTCATTCCGTCTTTTTCAATGATATGATATTTTCTAATCATTCCAATATTATACATATCAGCAAACATATCATCATCGGGACTTTTATCATCAAACTCAACATTTGCAAGAGTTAAAAAAGGAGTCCCACCATTTAAAGCACTAGAATTTATTATTCTGGTTAATGTTTCAGGACCAAAATCAAATTCATGATTCCCAAGACCAACAACATCGTAACCCATTTTTTTCATTAAAGTCAGTTGAAAACCATGTTCTGCTTCAAAAATGTGAAAAAAAGTTCCCATTAAAAAGTCTCCGGCATCTAATACCAAAGTGTTATCAGGATATTTACTTTTATCATTTTTAATGATTGTTGCGATTCTTGCAAAACCTGCAAGTGTGCTATCGTTAAACTCGTTACATGGTGTATATTCTAATTCAGGAGAAAATCCCGTAAGATTACTATGCAAATCATTAGTGTGCAGTATTATCAACTTACCTGATTTTTCTTGTGAAAATATAAGAATAGTAAGAAAGCTAAATAAAGCTAAAAAGAGTATTTTTTTCATGATAGAATTGTTTTATGCAAATTTATAATTTTATAACTATACCATAAGAACTTTTAAACAATTTTTTACATTTTTTATAAATTTTAAATTTTCTGACATTTTAGTAAAATTTCTTTGTATTTTTGTAAATATCAACCTTTTAACAAATGAATAAATTCCTTATCCCATTAATTATAGTACTATTAATATCTGTTGCAAGCAGTACATCTTTAGCTCAAATCAGTTTCGGCACATACTCTACAATTGGGACTAACCCAATAGAAAAGCCTGTTTTTGTTTCTACTGGCATTAATTCTACGATTGGTTATAAGTCTTTTATATTTGATTATAAATTTGATTTAAATTTAACATCTCGCAAAACAATCCCATTCAATGCAATTACTACTTTATTAGGATATCAATTGCAAATAAATGAAGGAGCATTATTAGAACCTAGCATCTATTACTTATTTAAACCATCAACAGAGCTTGTTTCTGAACACGACTTTGGATTAATAGTAACATACAAATTAAACAAATGGGAATTTAATTTGGGTAATAATTTTAAGTTCTTTCAATTAAAAAGAATTGTTGCTGAAAACGACGATCCTTCTGATCAAAGAACAATATCTGAAAGACCGGGATTTATTTATAAATTAAAATATCAATTTTTAAAAAGCTCTTCAAATTTTAACTTCAATATATGTGTAACAAATTATGACTGGTTTATTATTGAACAGGAAATCAATCCATTTGTAGGTAGTAACATCAAATATAATTTTATTGACACAAACATTCAATTATTTGGAGATATATATTATCAAGCTGCAGGATTCAACAATATTAGAGTTAATTATTTTGGCTTTTACATTAGAACCGGATTAAAATGGACAATAAAATAGCATTATTTTTATCATTAATAACAATAGTATTATTTACATCTTGTGATCATGATGTAGATTTTTCAGGATTCATTCGATCAACAGACAGAGTTGAGAAACGTTTTGAACAATCGATTCAATGGAATATGAATCATCCATTTCAAACTATTACAACCGATATAGATGAATATTCAATTCTTGTTGCCGCAGACTCCCATATAGGAGGAATGGATAATTTCTCGTCACTAAAACAAGTTTATATAAATAATAATTTTTTAAGTCTTGTTTTGGTTGGAGACATAGTTTCAGGAAGAGAAGAAGACTATTTAATTTATCAAGATTCTATTGCAGAAATAACAAAACCAATTTTTCCAGTTGTAGGAAATCATGATTTATATTTTGATGGATGGAAGAATTTTTACAAAATAATGGGATCATCAACATACTACTTTATTATTGAAACACCAATTGCTAAAGACATATATATTTGTCTTGACAATGGTTGCGGCACTTATGGAGAATCACAAATTAAATGGTTAAAAGATTTACTTAAAAGTTCAAGAGATGAATATAGATATTGTACTATTTTTAGTCATGTAAACATTTTACGCACTCGTCGAACAACAAGTGCAAGCCCTATGACAGAAGAAGTTGTATTTCTATTAGATTTATTTAACAGATATAAAATAAATTATATAATAAACGGACATGACCATTTACAAAATGAAGAAACATTTGGAGATACAAAATATATTATTGTTGATGCCATATTGGACAATTACGATTGTGCAGGATACACAATACTAAATGTAAACAAGAGCAATATTACCCACGAATTTGTACGTCTTTAATATCTGGAAGGATTTACAATAAATGTATAAATATTCTGTTTAATTTAATAAAATGATTGAATGGCTAGAAAAACATATGATACAATGTCCTGTAAAACAAACTACAGGATTAAATTGCCCCGGATGTGGTATGCAAAGAGCAATAGTTGAACTTCTAAAGGGCAATATCATTGAAAGTATATATAGCTATCCTGCTCTCATCCCGTTAATATCAATGTTTACATATCTAATTTTACACATTATTTTTAATTTTAAAAATGGAGCAAAAATTCTAAAAATATTTTTCATAATAAATACAATAGTTATATCTTTGAACTACATCATTTCAATAATAAAACAAATTTAAGATGGATGACAACAAACAGATAAACACTAATGATCAGGTAAATAAAATTCCAGAAATAAATACTATTCCTCCATTACCAGGACAAGAATTAGAAATTAATAATCTTAATAATAGTAATTCTAAGGAAACACAGAGCGAATCAGATAATTCAAATCAAAAAGCACATCAAACAAATACAGATGATCGCTCTCATACAACTAGTTCACAAAACAGAGTACAAAATAATACGATAATAAAAGCCAATATTCCTAATTCGACAGCAGTTTTAGTCTTAGGAATTTTATCAATTACGAGCTTATGCTGTTGCGGGCCATTTATGCTTGGACCAATTTTAGCAATAATTGCATTAGCATTAGTTCCAAGAGGCAAAAGAAACTTTAATGAAAATCCTGATTTATATAGAATATCTTCATATAAAAACATGAAAGCCGGGCAAGTTTGTGCTATTATAGGCCTTATATTTGGAATATTGTTTTTTATCTACTTTATAATTATGGGATCTTTCAATTCAAATAACCTCAATGAAATAAATGAAGTATTTGATAAAGCATGGAACGAATTGGGTTACTAAAATATGTCACTAAAAAATAGAATAAAAGTACTTTCAAAAATTGGAGATGAACTAAAAAAAGTTTATCTCGATAAGTATTCTGAATCATTTCCTGGATACGAAACCATTTTTAATCACAACCCTTGGTTTACTACTGAAAGTGTAAAATATGCAATTAAAGAATGGAGTACATTACTTCAAGAAAACAATATCTTAGAATGGATATCAAACTATAATATCCCTGACATCTATTCAAATAAAACTAAATTGGGAATTATTATGGCTGGCAATATTCCATTCGTTGGCTTACACGATTTAATATGTGGATATATTTTAGACACCAAACTTAGAATTAAACTTTCCTCAAAAGATACAGTTTTAATTAAATGGATTATTGATTTGATTAAAAAGTTTGATTCAGATTTCACAAACAAAATTAACATATATGAATATGCACTATCAGACTTTAATGCTGTAATAGCAACAGGGAGCAATAATTCAAACCGATATTTTGAATATTATTTTAAATCATACCCTAAAATTTTAAGACACAACAGAAGTTCAATAGCAGTTTTATCAGGAAATGAAACTAAAAAAGATCTCGAAAATCTTTCTGATGATATTTTTACATATTTTGGCTTAGGTTGTAGAAATGTATCATCTTTAAAAGTTCCCCAAAACTATGATTTTACCTCTTTAGCCAATGCTTTCAAGAAATATGAAAAGATTATTGATAATAATAAATATGCCAATAATTTCAATTATCAATATACATTACTAGCTATGAACAGAATATTGCACATTAATCTCAATAATGTATTACTCATAGAAAGCGATTCTCTACACTCTCCTGTTGGAGTATTGAACTATTCTACCTATGAATCTCTTTCACAATTACAGAATGACTTACGTTTAGCAGAAAACGAACTTCAATGTATTGTAAGTAATTTAGATCTAAATAATAAAAGTATAAAATTTGGTCAAACACAAAAGCCAATATTATCTGAATATGCAGATAATACAGACACATTAGAATTTTTATTAAATTTGCATTAATGATTATTAAATATAGACTCATATCAGGAGAAAGTGACGATTTTGTCAGAGATATTGAAATATATTCTGACAGCACTTTTTTAGAATTTCACAAATCTATTCAAACTGCTTGCGATTACGACAGCACAATGCTAAGTACATTTTTTCTTTCAAATTCATGTTGGGATAAATTACAAGAAATTACAGAAACAAAAATTGATGAAGAAAGTCAATCAGATGTATTGTTAATGGCAAATACAAAATTGTCTGATTTTACACCCAAGAAAGGACAAAGATTTATTTATATTTTTGATTTTTTTTCTGTCAGATCGTTTTTTCTGGAAATTGTCAACATTCGAGAGAAAACAGAAGAGGATAATAATCTAGAATTTCCAATTTGCACATTATCACATGGAAAATCTCCAAAACAAATGCTTATTGACGATTCTATCCCTGAAGATTTCCTAGACGAAGACCCCGAAGATTTTTTCGATAATGCTGAAGATTTTGGGTTGGACAATATAGATGATTACGATATCTAATGAAATCAAATAAACATTTGGTAATAATCTTTGGTCCAACAGGAGTTGGAAAAACAAATTTAAGTATAGATTTAGCAAATTGCTATAAATCAGATATTTTTTCATGTGATTCTCGTCAATTCTATAAAGAACTTGGAATTGGTGTAGCAAAACCTAGTGCCGAACAATTAAAAAATGTAAAACACCACTTTATTAATAATGTGTCAATTCACAATCATTACAGTATTAGTCAATTTGAAACCGAAGCTATCTCAAAACTTAAAGACTATTTTAAAAGTCACAATATTGCTTTAATGGTTGGAGGCAGTGGATTATACATTGATGCAATATGTAAGGGCATTGACAAGATGCCTGATCATGATGAAAAAATAAGACAAGAAGTTATTGAGTTTTACAATAAATTTGGTATTGAAGCTTTACGATTTGAATTAAAAAAGATTGATCCTGATTATTATAAAGTTGTTGATCTAAAAAATCCTCAAAGAATGCTTCGTGCAATTGAGATATACAGATCCACAGGAAAGCCTTTTTCTCAATATCGCACAAATAAAAATGCCAAACGAAACTTTAATATCATTAAAATTGGCATAGATTTAGACAGAGAAGTTCTATATAATAGAATTAATCTTCGTGTTGATATGATGATTAAAAACGGACTCATAAAAGAAGCTCAAGAGCTTCATAAATACAGAGGTTTAGTTGCATTAAAAACAATTGGATATACAGAGTTATTTGACTTTTTCGAATCAAAAAATGAACAAAACATTGAGAAAGTTGTTGAGTTGATTAAACGTAACAGTCGTCATTATGCAAGAAGACAGTTAACATGGTTTAGACGATATTCTAATATAATATGGTTCAAACCTAATGAGATAGAAAAAATAAAAGATTATGTTAATTTGTTAATTAATTAAAAAAAGCAAGTATGAAAAAGAATATTTTAGTATTATTATCAATAATTTTAATTGGAACCTTAACTAGTAGTATTTTAAATGCTCAAACTACAGAATCTAAAATAATTAAATTATCAGAAAAGAATTTTGACAAAGGAATAAAATCTGGTTTAGTATTAGTAGACTTTTATGCCGATTGGTGCCGTCCATGTAAAATGATGCAGCCTATTTTAGAAAGTGTTGCATCAAAACACTCTGAGAAAATAACTATTGCAAAATTAAATACTGATAATAACAAAATGCTCTCACAGAAATATAAAATAAGTGGTATTCCTGCTATGATTTTATTTAAAAATGGAAAAGAAATTGCAAGAATTATAGGTTATCATGATGAAGCAGCACTTATTCAAAAACTTGAGCCACACTTTTAACCATTTGAGTTCAAATATTTTTCACATTGTTTAATAGCTTCAGGCCTACCCAGATCCAAAATAAACTTATCATCATGCACCCATCCACCAATATGGTGCATTTTTGATAGTTTTAGCAACTCCGGAATAATTGAAAAAGCGCCTTCCCTCTTCATTAAGTCAAATATTTCATAATTTATAACATAAATTCCACTAAAAGCCATTTCATCATATTCTGATTTTTCTATTGAAATTATTTCAGAATTAGTTTTATAACTTTTCCAACCACATAGTCTTTTATTTTCATCAAAAAGCAAATAATTTGAGCTCTTTCTATGTTTAACCGCCATTGTAACAAGATTATTTGATTTTTGATGGGAATCGTACATTTTTTTTAAGTCAATATCAGAATATATATCGACATTGTGAAGCAAGAATTTATCTCCAGCAGTAAAAAATCTCTTAACATTCTTCAGTCCTCCACCAGTTTCTAACAGCATTCTTGTTTCATCCGAGATTATAATTTCTACTCCAAAATCATGGGTCTCTATAAAACTTATAATCTGATTTGCAAAATGATGCACATTTATTACAATATAATTAAAACCAGCATCTCGTAATTTCTCTATTTGTAATTGTAACATTGGTTTTCCATGAACTGGCACCATTGCTTTTGGCATTTTATCGGTAATAGGAGCTAATCTTGTTCCTAATCCTGCGGCAAAAATCATTGCTTTCATATTTCCTATTTCAAAAAAAATGCTCCAATATAGGAGCATTTTAATTATATATTTAATTAGTTAAAGTAAGAAACTTAAAATAATACCAGCAGCCACAGCCGAACCAATTACACCTGATACGTTTGGAGCCATTGCGTGCATCAATAAGAAGTTATTGCTATCTTCTTTATGTCCAAGTTCCTGAGCAACTCTAGCACTATCTGGGACAGCAGAAACTCCAGCACAACCAATAATTGGATTAACAGGATTTGACTTTGGAGACAACCAGTTCATTACTTTTGCAGCTATAACACCCATTGCTGTAGCAACTACAAACGAGAGAGCTCCCATAATGAAGATCAAAACAGAATCTGAAGTTAAGAACACATCTGCTTGAGTAGAAGCACCAACAGTTAATCCCAACAATATTGTAATTGTATCAATAAGAGGATTAGCAGCTGTTTCAGCTAATCTCCGTGTAACGCCACTTTCTTTAAGAATATTCCCAAAGAATAACATTCCAAGCAAGGGAAGGGCAGTTGGTGAAAGATAAGCAGTAAGTAATAATCCCACAATTGGGAAAATTATTTTTTCTATTTTTGAAACTGCTCTCGGTGGTTTCATTCTAATTTTACGTTCTTTTTTACTAGTAAGTAATTTTACAATCGGAGGTTGAATTACCGGAACAAGAGCCATATATGAATAGGCTGCAATTGCAATTGGCCCAATCAAGTTTTTTACATAAATTGGAGCCCCAGCTGCATCAAAACCTATAATATTTAAGCCATTTGCAAGTTTTGAACTGATAAATATAGCAGTTGGTCCATCTGCTCCACCAATAATACCAATGGCACCAGCTTCTGCAGGTTGAAAACCAACCATAAGAGCTAGCAAGAATGTTGTAAAAACTCCAAATTGTGCAGCAGCACCAAGAAGCATAAGCCTAGGATTTGATATTAGAGATGAAAAGTCAGTCATAGCTCCAATTCCAAGAAAAATTAATGGTGGAAACCACCCCTGAACAACTCCACCATAAAGTATATTCATTACAGATCCAGGCTCATATATTCCAAGTTTCAAATTAAAATCTACTGCTTGAAACATAGGAATATTACCTATTAAAATCCCTACACCAATTGGGATTAGCAATAATGGCTCATAATTAAAACGGATAGCCAGAAAAATAAATATTAATCCCACAAATAACATAATAATATGTCCGAACGAAGCATTTGCAAAACCTGTAAATTCCCAAAATTTCAATAGTCCATGCATTGCAGCACTTCTATTTTCGTATTCGGTACCATCATCAAACACCAATTTATCATCAATAACTTTGCATTCACGTGAATCTAATTTAACAACTGCAGGTGTTGTAACATAGCCTCTATCTGTTGTATTAGGATCAGTATTTTTACTATAGTGAATAACAGTTGTTTCACTAAAGACCAATTTAACCTTATCACCATTAATATAATATTTCCCAGGATATTCATGTTTTGCAGAATCCATTGTAAAAATACCATCTTCTTTAAAAACAATAGTTTTAAAACGAGAAATAGTTTCTACATTACTTATATCATCCGGCATTATTGGAATTGGATAATAACCATCTGATTTATTCATCCATTTTCCGTTTATAAGAACATCTTTGGAAACATCCCCAAGTGCAAATGCATAAACTGTAAAAATGGTAAAAATTAAAGTAAATATTATTTTGTTTTTCATTTTAGCTGTCTTTTCTTATTCAATTTCGATTAATACATCATTCTGCAAAACAGACTGTCCCACTTTAACTTTAACAGCAGCAACTACTCCATCATATTCACATACGATATTATTTTCCATTTTCATTGCTTCCATAATTAACACAACAGTCCCTTTGTCAACTTTATCTCCAGCACTAACTTTAACATCTAATATGTTTCCTGGCAATGGTGAATTAATTGTTTTAAGACTACCAGAGGAAGCTGAAGCTTTTGGTTGAACAGGGTCATTTTTAGCAACTTGTGGTCTGGATTTTCTAATAATTGGGGCAGGTTTTTCTTTCTTTTTTTCCAACTCTACTTCATATTTAGTTCCATTAACCTGAATATGTGCAATATTTTCAACTATTTCATCAATTGATACATCATATTCATTTTTATTAATTTTGAATTTGAAGTTTTTCATTTATCTAAAATTTGTTTTAGTTAATATTGGCGATTTTTGAACTCCACGGAGTATTTACTCTATCCTTAATATCCATAGTTAGAATCATTGATTCTTCATCATGCATATCTTCAAAATGCAAATGCAAAGCCATTGCAATTGCGGTAAACACTTCTGAATTTTCATTATTTTGATTTGTAATATCAGAGACTTTATTTTTGGGACTCTCACTCTTTTTTTTCTTTTTCCCATCAAAACTTACAATTTTTGGTAAAAAATAAAAAAACAAATATATTGAGATTAAAGCTCCAAATACGACACTAAAACCAATAATAAATACAGTTACTGCATTTGCATCTATTTTTGAAGTGTCAAAAGAAATTGCATTTAATATACTTAACATAACTATCGAATATTTACAATGGAATATTTGTGTGTTTTTTAGCTGGCATTTTATCTTTTTTAGATCCTAATGCTGAAAGTGCCCGAATTATTCTAAAACGAGTATTTCTTGGTTCAATAACATCATCTATAAAACCATATTTTGCAGCTTGGTATGGATTAGCAAATTTTTCTCTATATTCCAATTCCTTTTTTGCGACAAAATCAGCTTTTGCATCAGGATCTTCAATAGCTTTTAGTTCTTTATAATTTAAGACTTCTATAGCGCCTTGTGCTCCCATAACTGCAATTTCAGCTGATGGCCAGGCATAATTTAAATCCCCCTTCAGTTGTTTACAACTCATAACATCATGAGCCCCACCGTATGATTTTCTAAGAGTCACCGTTACTTTTGGCACAGTAGCTTCTCCATATGCATACATTAATTTAGCGCCATTTGAAATAATTCCTCCATATTCCTGTGAGCTTCCAGGGAGAAATCCTGGCACATCAACAAGTGTTACTAATGGAATATTAAAGCAATCACAAAATCTAACAAAACGAGCTGCTTTTTTAGAAGCATCAATATCTAATACTCCAGCAAGAAAAGTTGGTTGATTTGCAACAATACCAACAGATTGTCCATTAAATCTAGCAAATCCGACAATAATATTTTTCGCAAAATATTTATGAACTTCTTCAAACTCACCATTATCTACAATTGTAGAAATAATATCAATAACATTATAAGGTTTATTTGGGTTATCTGGAATAATATTATTTAATACATCATCTATTCTATCAATAGGGTCATTACATTCAACTAATGGAGTTGTTTCCATAAAGTTTTGCGGAATATACGAAATAATGCTTCTTAATGTATCAATAGCTGCTTGTTCATTTTCTGCTACAAAATGAGAAACCCCTGACTTAGATGCATGAATCATTGCTCCCCCAAGATTTTCGACAGTAATATCTTCACCTGTAACAGTTTTAGTTACTTTAGGTCCAGTAACAAACATATAGCTTATCCCTTCTGTCATAAGAATAAAATCAGTCAAAGCAGGAGAGTAAACTGCCCCACCTGCACATGGTCCCAAAATTGCAGATAACTGAGGAATTACTCCGGAAGCTTCGATATTTCTCTGGAATATATCAGCATATCCCGACAAACTAAGCACTCCTTCCTGAATTCTAGCACCTCCACTATCGTTGAGACCAATAATAGGAGCTCCGGCTTTCATCGCCATATCCATAACTTTACATATTTTCTTTGCATTAGTCTCTGATAGCGATCCCCCAAGTACAGTAAAATCTTGCGAATAAACATAAATTAATCGCCCGTCAATAGTTCCATATCCAGTAACCACACCATCACCATAAAATTTAGTTTTGTCTAATCCAAAATCCGTTGCACGGTGCGTTACAAACATATCCATTTCCTCAAAACTCCCTTCATCTAAAAGCAAATCTATACGTTCACGAGCTGTCAATTTACCCTTTGCATGCTGAGCATCAATACGTTTCTCACCACCCCCTAAACGAGCTTCGGAACGCATTTCTACAAGTTTTTTGATTTTTTCTTCAATTGCCATTTTTAAGATTGTTCTAGTGTTATTTGCATCAAATTATTTTATTCATTTTTGTTTTCACACAATTCTGTTAAAACTCCCAAACTTGACTTTGGGTGTAAAAAAGCTATATCAAGTCCTTCTGCCCCTTTTCTGGGTGTCTTGTCAATAAGCCCAATACCTTCAGCATCCAATTCCATTAGTGCATCCTCAATCCCTTTAACCGCAAATGCAATATGATGTATTCCCTGACCTTTTTTCTCAATAAATTTACCAACCGGGCCTTCAGGATCTGTAGATTCTAAAAGTTCAATTTTTGTTTGACCAATTTTAAAAAATGCGGTTTTAACCTTCTGCTCTGCTACTTCTTCAATAGCATAACAAGTTAAACCCAAAACATTTTCATAGTAATCCCTTGCATCTTCGATAGATTTTACCGCAATGCCAATGTGTTCAATATGAGTTAATTCCATTTTTTAGAAAATTTATTTCAAGAATCACAAAGATATAAAAAGGGTTTTACAATTTTTGCATCTAAAACAATAATTTTTTATATTTTTTTTAAACCAAATTAGATTTTAGTATTTTAGTGGAAATTTTTAAAAAAAAAACAGGCAACTATTATAAATCTTTAACGTCATTAAACTGAAACTTAATAAGATGGATCTAAACAACCGGGACGATGTAAAGAAGATTGTAGAGGGATGTATCAAGAGAGACAGAGATAGTCAACATCTTCTTTACAAAGCCACTTACGGTAAAATGTTAGGAACTTGTTTAAGATATGCTTCAAATATGGACGAAGCTAAAGATTTTTTACACGACGGATTCATTAAGGTCTTTGAAAAAATTAAATACTTTAAGCATACAGGATCATTTGAAGGTTGGATAAGACGAATTATTGTTAATAATACAATAGATTGCCTGAGAAAGAAAAATAAAATGCAATTTAATTCAGATTCAGATTATTCTCTTATGAATTTATCTGACGACTCTGAAGAAAGAATTGAAAAAATAAATCAGACAAACCTGAATGCTGCAAGAATAATTGATATGATACAAGAACTATCACCGGCATATAAGACAGTTTTCAACCTTTATGTGATTGAAGATTACTCTCATAAAGAAATTGCTGAAATGCTTAGTATTAGCATTGGAACATCAAAATCAAATCTTGCAAAAGCAAAACAAAAACTAAAGAATTTATATATAAAAAAATACGGAAATATTAATGAATGATTTTAATAAAATAAAAGATGTCCTACAAAATTTTGAGGTTGAATATGACCCTCAAGATTGGATTCGGTTAGAGAAAGATCTCCCAAAACCAGGAATAAGTAGTGTTACTAAAACTATATTAGTTGCTTCAACTATTGTTTTAACCGTAGCTTCTGTAATATTATTGTCAAATATATTTAAGAACAAACAACAAATAAATGAAAATAATACTGAGAATATAGCTGTTGTTGATAATAATATCAATAACTCAAATATAATCACTGAAAATACTAATAATGATAATACAATTGATAATGAATCAAACCCAAATAATAATACTACAATAAATAATAACAATAATAATTCCAAGAACAATTCAAATAACACTAATTCAATTGAAAAAAACAATATAAAAACACAAGAAGAAGAATCTGATATTAAAATTACTGGCAATACTGATGAAAATAATAACGAAACTAATTCAAATTTTAATAATAGGATTCTAAATGAAGAAAATCCTGATTTATCAAATGTTGTTTTCAAATATGAAATATCCGACAAATGTGTACCTGTGAGTGTTTCATTCATTGCAGAAAACATTCCTGAAAATTGTGAAGTTATTTGGAACACTGGAGACAACTCTAGAGAACATGGACAAAAGATTGAATATATTTACCTTGAAGATGGCCTCTTCTACCCTGAAGTAAGCATTATTTATAAGAATTCATTACTTAAAAACAAAAAGCTTAAAACAATAGAATTATTTAAGCCAACAAATACAAAAATAATTTTTGATAATTCAGAAAATTTATATTACTTTAGTTGCGAAAATGAGGAAGAATTAGAATATCTGTGGTCAATTGATAACCAAGAATTTAGAGAAAGTGAAGTAAGCTACAAATTCAATAAAACTGCAGATTATACTATTAATTTAAGTATTGTAAACCAATTTGGATGCAAATCAGATATTAGTGAACATATTAATGTAGTTATAGAACATATATTTTATTTGCCAAATGCATTTAAACCAAACAGTAATGGTGTTAATTCAGAATTTGGTCCAATTGGAGAAAATATGAATTTTAATAGTTATCAATTATTGATTGTTGATGGAAACGGAAAATTAGTTTTCAACTCAAATAATGTTGATGACAAGTGGAATGGCAAAATTAATAATATAGGTAAAAATGCCAAGCCTGGATATTACCTATGGGAAGTTAAAACAATAGATGAATATGGTAATATTCAAACTAAGAAAGGCAGAGTAAATTTAATTTGGAATTAAAACAAACGACTATGATATTAAAAAGAGTAGCATTATTTATTTTTTGCGGATTTTATGCAATTACTGTGTTTTCTCAAGATGGCAAATTAGAGTTTACGCAAAAAAAGATAACAAATGATGGATTAACTGTATATTTTCATGTTGTAAATATTACAGATAACGACCAAGCGAATCAAGTTTTATCTGAATTATTAAACGACGAAAATATCTATAAAGGAAGATATTTTAAGAGTAATCAAGGCAAAGATAGATTTCAGCTATATATTAATGATATTGTTACAGCAGAATATGTAAGAAATATTTTACTGTCACAAAATGTAGATTATGAATTCTCTACAGTTAAAGTTGATGGATACTTCATTAGCGGTGATGCAATACCAGAAGAAAGAGCAATGAGCGGAAGCGCAAAGACTTATATTACAAGTATGGGTTTCCCTAAATATGAAAGAAGCGGTGATAAAGAAATGGATGACATAAACTATCGTATAGCAAAAGACAAATGGATAAATGAGAATCCTGAAGAATACGATAAACTTTTAGAAGATCTTAAACCAAATGATTAAGTTAACAAAATGAAAATTATTTAAATAAATTTACATTATTATAAATTACAGTATAAATTAAATCCCAACATATTATGCGAAAATTTTTACTTTTTGCGATTTTATCAACTTTATTGTTAACATATAACACTAAAGTTTTTGCTGTTTGTTCAGGTGCTAGTAATTCAGGAGCCTTATCTCCAGCTCCTACAGTTGATTGGCAAACAACAAGTGTAAACACATACACATATTACACTTTTATTGCAACCTATCCTGGTGAAACTATCATATTTTCATTTTGTGACGGTGGAGGCTCTAATTCTGTTGACACACAATTAGAGATTTACAACAATGCAGGAACACCAATTGCAGGTTTCTATAATGATGACCATTGTGGTTTAGGATCAGAAGTTGTTTTTGTAGCACCCTCAGCAGGAACCTATCGTGTTGGAATTTACAGGTACTATTGTAGCTCAACCAGTGTTGCTGCCGGAACATTGGCATATAGAAGACTTCCGGCACCTACTAGTGCTGACTGTTTAGGAGCACTCCCATTATGTAATGCAACCAATTCTCATCCAATATCTGCTTCTGGAGAAGGAAACTACTATGACTTGTATGATTTTCAAGCTCAACAAGGAATGGCCGTAAATGTAAATAACTGTCCTAATTGTCTTGTTTCTGGCGAAGATAATAATATGTGGTATACTTACACTGCTCAAACTTCTGGAACAGTAACCTTTACAATTATTCCTGTAAATAGTAGCGATGATTATGATTGGGCAGTGTTTAGCCTAAATGGAGGCGTTAATTGTAATGATCTTGTAAATTATACAACATCTGCAAACCAACCTATAAGCTGTAACTATTGTGGAACAACTGGGAATACAGGTGTAAGCTCGGGTGTCACATGTAATGGTCCAAACGGTTGTAGTAACTTTAACGCAACACTGAATGTTACAGCTGGAAATACTTATGTTTTAAATATAAGCAACTTCTCTGCCTCTACTAATGGGTACTCAATTAATTTTGGAGGGACAGCAAGTATTATAGATAACACAGGTCCGGAAATGGATTATATTGTCTATCCTCCAGTTTGTGGTCAATCCTCACTTACTATTCAATTTACTGAAAGACTTTGGTGTACAAGTGTACAACCTTCTGATTTTACTTTAACTGGTCCTAATGGAACATACAATATTATTGACACATGGAGTGCTGTTTGTGAAGCAGGTGCTGCCAGTACTTATGCAGGAACATTTTATGATGATTTATGGACATTAGAACTAGAGGATTACTTATCACATGATGGAAATTACACTTTAACTGCATTAGGTGGTGGAGTTGATGATATTTGCTCAAATTATTCTCCACAAAACTCAATAAACTTTTCAATTACAGGTATTACAGCAACAATAACACCAAACCATATTGCCTGTAATGGCGATAATACTGGCTCTATACAAGTAACTGGTATTGGAGGAGGTACTGCTCCATATAGTTATACATTAAATAGTGGCCCCTTAACTGCCATTGCAGGAACATCGTTCACTCTATCAAACTTAACTTCTGGAAACTACACAATCGTTATTTCAGATGATGTCGGTCAGTGTGAGTATGTGGAAACTGTTTCTGTAAATGAACCTCCTGTTTTAGGATTTAATACAAATATAACCCATCCTTCATGTGCAGGAGGTGGTAATGATGGCGCGGTTCTGGTAACAGGAACTGGAGGAACTTCGCCTTATGATATACAACTTGGAGCATCAACTCAAAACGGTGTCGGCTCTTATAACTTTACCGGATTATCAGGAGGGACGTATGGAATTACCGTTACTGACACATACGGCTGTACTACTACTGGTAATGCAATATTAAATCCTGCTGATGTTCCGGACGCAACTTTTACTTACAATGGGAACCAATGTTTTACCGGACATTCATTTGATTTTACTCATACAGGTATTCCAATTGTTGGTGAAACGTATTCATGGACATTTACTAGTGGGACACCAGGCACTTCTAATATTGAACATCCAACAGGTATTACTTGGGCTGCTCCAGGTATATATAATGTACAATTGGAAATATCAACAGGCACATGCACTGATACATATAATACTAATATAGAAGTATATGCAATGCCTAATCCAACTGTTAATGTTACTGATGATAACTGTGGATTATGCGACGGAACAGCAAGCACTACTCCTGCATATTCAAGTTATGCATGGTCAACAGGATCTTCTACAGCAACTTTGAACAGTTTATGTGCAGGTGGATATGATGTAACAGTAACAGATGCAAATAGTTGTACAGCAGTTCAACCATTTACAATAAGTGCCTCAGGAAACATCCCTACAGCAAATGTAGTAACGGTTGACCCAGATTGTGCAGGAGAATGTACAGGTACTGCCACTGTAAACGCTATGGGGTGTGCAACATATTCATATAACTATTCAGCTGGAACTACACCAAATAATCAATCAACTGGTGGTTTGTGCGATGGGAATTATACTGTTACCGTAGCAGATGGTGCAAACGCAGCATGTTTTACGGTTGAAAACTTTAGTATAACAGATCCTCCGGCTATGGTACTAACAATGGGATCAATAGATGCAAATTGTGGACTAGCAAATGGTCAGGCAAGTGTTGTCGTTTCCGGTCATACTCCACCTGCTTCATACAATTGGAATACAGGTGGAATAACAGGTTCTATTACTGTTGGAGCCGGAAATTACACTGTGACTGTAACAGATGGTGCTGGTTGTACCGCAGTTAATAGCGTTGTTGTAAACGATGCAGGAGTCCCATTTACAGTAACAACAAGTTTAGTAAATGATGTAACTTGTTTTGGAGATTGTGATGGTTCAGCAACAGCAAATGCTGTTGGTGCAGGACCGTTTACTTACTTATGGGATAATGGAAACAATGTCCCAACGGCTACTAACTTATGCGCTGGTTTACATAGCGTAAGTGTTACAGAAGGTGCTTGTCAAGTAATTGAAACAATAAATATTTCTGAACCTCCTGTATTATCTGTTTCCACAAATGGAATTATAGATGCCCATTGTGGACTTTCAGATGGAGAGATTAGTTGTACTCCAGCCGGAGGAACAGGCGTTTACACGAATTATGAATGGAATACAACACCTGCTCAATTTACCCAAACAGCTACAAACATTCCAAGTGGAACATATACAGTTACTGTTACAGATGATAATGGTTGTACTGCTGAAGACAGTGGTTTTGTTGCAGATATTGGAGGCATTACAGTTTCTGTTTCTGGAACAGATGTTTTATGTGCTGGAGCATCTGACGGAACTACAACAGCAACTGTAACCGGAGGCTCACCAAATTACACATATAACTGGTCAAGTGGATTTAACGAAACAATAGCAGGTACCTCAAGTACTGCAACAGGTTTAACTGCCGGAGCAATTTCTGTTGTTGTTACTGACAATTTTGGTTGTACTGCGACAGACAACACAACACTAACACAACCATTAGCACTAAATATTTCTCTTACTAATACAGAACCAACAACATGTTTTGGCGATTGTGACGGAGAAGCAGAAATAAATGTAACAGATGGAACATCTCCATATAATTACTCTTGGTCTAGTGGTTCAAACCCAAATTCAAATCACAACCTAAATCTTTGTGGTGGTAATCATTCTGTTCAAGTAACAGATTTTAATGGATGTACTGCTAATTTAAATTATTCTATAACTGAACCAGCTGATTTGCTTTTGAATATATCAACAACTACCGCAAATTGTGGAATGCCAACGGGTAGTGCCACTGCCAGCCCTGTTGGAGGAACATCTCCATATTTTTGGTCGTGGTCTGCCGGTGGAGCAACTGCAAGTATGACAAATACAGGATTATCATCTACAGGTAATCCATACCTAGTTACCGTTACTGATGATAATGGATGTTCACAAACAGGATCAGCAAATATTGTTGATGTTCCTGGTCCAACAGCAATTATTTCGGCATCAGGAGATGTTGGTTGTAATGGCAATAACGATGGATGGGCAACAGTTTCGGCATCTTCCGGGACACCTCCATATTCTTATTTATGGAATACAACTCCTTCACAATCAAACCCAACTGCAACCAACTTAGGACCTGGTTCTTATACAGTTACAGTTGAAGATAATGTCGGATGCTCAACAACAGCAAATATTACAATTGGACAACCAGCAGGCTTATCATTAAGCATAATTGCTCCTCCAATTGACTGCTATGGTGGCACAAATGGAGATGCTTATGCAAACATATCTGGTGGAACTTTCCCATATACTTTTATTTGGAGTGACTTACAATCTACTCAAACAGCAAGCAATCTTAGTGCAGGCACATATTCTGTAACTGTTACTGATTTAAATGGTTGTAGTATTAGTGATAATACAACTATATCAGAAGGATCTCCAATTGTTGTCAGTTCAATGATTACCCCATCTAACTGTACTCAATCTGATGGAGCAATTGATTTAACTGTTAATGGTGGATCTCCTCCATATACGTTTGCATGGGACAATGGAGATATTACAGAAGATTTAATAAATGTCCCTGCAAGCACATATATTGTTACAATTACAGATAATAAAGGTTGTCAAACAATTGAGGGATATGCAATAAGTGATGTAAATGGCCCCACAGCTTCAATCTCTGGAAGTAATAATATTTCTTGTAATGGAATCTGCAATGGAACAGCAACTGTCGGTGTTACTGGAGGTAGCGGACTTTTCCAATATAATTGGAGTTCTGTCCCTGCACAAACAACTGCTACAGCAACAAATTTATGTGCCGGAAACTATACTGTTACAGTTACAGATTTAAATACCGGCTGTATTGCCACAACCGGAGTTAATCTGACCCAACCCACAATTCTCGATATTACTGAAGTCATCAGTGATGCATTATGCAATAGCAGTTGTGATGGTAATATAGATATTACAGCATTTGGAGGCACATCTCCATATACATATAACTGGGCAGGTTCTGGAGTTACAACTAATGCAGAAGATCAATCAGGATTATGTGATGGTGCATATTCTCTTATTGTAACAGATAATAATAATTGTATTGCAACAAGAAATTATACTATAAATCAACCCGACTTTATAACAATTCCTCTCGTAAGTAATCCTACTTCATGTTATGGAGGATGTACAGGCTCAGCAACCGCAGCTCCATTTGGTGGAACACCTCCATATTTATATTTATGGAGCGAAACCGGTCAATCTACTGCAACAGCAAGTTCTCTATGTACAGGCACACATACTGTTGTTGTTACAGATGACAATGGATGTACTGCAACAAACTCAATAAATGTAGACACTCCTACTCCAATGTACTTTGCTGATGTTACTATAAATGATGCTCAGTGTAATGGAAGTAGTAATGCTTCAATTAGTCTTACAATTACAGGTGGCACACCTCCATACAATTATGTTTGGGACAATGGACAAGTAATTTCTAATCCATTTGGTCTTTTAGCAGGACAGCATTGTGTTACAGTTTTTGACAATAATGGTTGTACGATAGACACATGCGTATTGATTGGTGAACCTCCAATATTAAATGTCAGTCTTAATGCAACAGATGAATTATGTAACAATAGTTGTGATGGAACCATAACAGCCTCACCTTCAGGAGGAATTGAACCATATTCTTATTTATGGTCAAATACTGAGGTAAGCTCAACTATTAATAACTTATGTGCAGGCATTTATAATATTACAGTTACAGATGATAATGGTTGCGAAGTATATTCATCAACAAGTATCAATAGTCCGGCCATACTTGGTATAAATATTCAAGATATAACAGAACCAACATGCGGCAATTCTGATGGGTCAATTACAATTGGCGCAACCGGAGGTACATCTCCTTTCGCTTATGCATGGTCTCCTGTTTCAAGTTCTACAAGTATGTTAAGTGGAATTCCTGCCGGCAGTTATACTGTAACCGTAACAGATAATAACAATTGTAGTATTACACAAACAATAGGCTTAAGTGATATTACAGGACCGCAAATAACAGATATTATAGTATCAGATGTAAATTGCTTTGGTGAATCTAGTGGAACAGCTCAAGTAGTTTACACAAGCTCAACAATAAATAATAGTGTGATATGGAATAACGGACAACCGACAGAACTAGCAATAAATCTTTCTGAAGGTAGTTATACTGTAACAGTTACTGATGACAATGGTTGTTCTGCAGTTGGTAGTGCGACTATTGTAGAACCTAATCCTCTATCCGTTTCTATTGCAACATACAGTGATGCAACTTGTGCCAGTTTTTGTAATGGATCTGCAACAGCACTTGTTACCGGAGGAACTCAACCATATAATTATTCCTGGTCTAGTGGTGGTGGATTAGTAACAGAAGATAATCTTTGTGCAGGAAGCTATACTCTAGTTGTAACCGATGACAGAGGTTGTACTGCAACTACTTCGGTAAACATATCTGAACCACCTCCATTATCTGTTACGGGAGATATTACACATACATTATGTAATGCAGGAAACGATGGGATGATTAGTATTTACCCTAGTGGTGGTACTGGCAATTATCTAGTTAACTGGCCACAGATTAGTGAAAATACAACAATAATAGAAGGTCTAACAGCTGCTGCATATACAGTTGTTGTATATGACCAAAGTGATGCAAGCTGCTTTATAAATGAAACATTTATTGTTGGCGAACCTCCAGCGATAGATGCTTCTTTTGTTACAGAAAATTCAACATGTGGATATGATAATGGAGTTGCATACGTAGATCATATTTTTGGAGGCACCGGATCATATACTTATGATTGGAATCCTGGAGGATTAACTGGATCATATATAGATAACTTAGCTTCAGGAACATACTCTGTCACAATTACAGATGGTAATAGTTGTACAACAAGTTACAATGTTACAGTTGATGCAACTAATGCCCTTACATTAGATAATGTTTTATATAATGGAGTAACTTGTTATGGAGGGAATGATGGTTTTGCTCAAATATTTGCATCCGGTGGAACACCTCCATATATTTACAACTGGTCTCCTAACGTTACAGATGAAGCATTTTCAAACTCACTCATAGCAAGCGTTTATAATGTTGAGATTGAAGATCAAGATGGTTGTATTGTTTACACTCAATTCCCTATTAGCACTCCAGAAGAAGTGATTGCATATCCCGAAGAAGGTCGAACAATATGTATTGGACAAGAAGCAATTGTTTCTGCAAGTGCAGGAGGAGGAGTTGGTCCATATACATATAATTGGGACGGTCTGGGAACAGGCAATTCATTCCTTGTAACGCCAACAACTACAACCGATTATCAAGTAATTGCATATGACTCTCATAATTGTCCATCTCAACCCGAAAGTGTCCATATAGAAGTATTGCCACCATTAGATATAGTTGTTACAACTCCATCGGCAATATGTCAAGGACACGTTTCAACTTTAGTAGCAAATGCTACTGGTGGTGACGGAAATTATGTTTACGATTGGGGTAATGGTATTATAACTACTACAAATACTCTTAACATTACACCTATGATAAATACAGATTATAGAGTAATTGTTTCTGATGGTTGTACAACCCCTGAAGACACTGCATATGTTACTGCCGTAGTTTCTGAATCTCCTCAAGTTCATCTTGTACGTAATCCATACACTGGTTGTGCTCCACTTAGTGTTACTTTTGACAATAATACTGATAACTTAACATATACATATTATTGGGAGTTTGGAGATGAAAACTCAGGAATAAATAATTACTCAGATCTAAAACGACCTACTCATGTATTTAACGAAACGGGAGAATATTCAATTCTTAGTGTTGTTACAACTCCTCTTGGTTGTGTTGATAGTTCAAGAATAGCCTTACATGTACACAATGGTCCAATTGCTAATTTTGTTGCATTCCCATGGTCAACAGGACTATTCGATCCTGAAATAGAATTTCAAGATGAATCTATAGACGCAATTGCTTGGGAATGGCAATTTGGCGATGGTGGTGAAAGTGGAGCTCAACATCCAATTCATGCTTATATGGAGCAAGGAGAGTTCCCTGTAACACTTACTGTATATAGTCAGGAAGGATGTACTGACAGTATAGTTAAAACAATTGAAATTATTGATGATCACAGAATATACTTCCCAACTGCTATTAATTTAAGAAGCCCTGGTAATGACGAATTTTATCCAATCGGAGTCGGAATTGATGAAGACAACTATCAGATGACAATTTATAATCGTTGGGGTGAAATGATATTTACTACAAAAGACTGGAGCACTCACTGGAAAGGTAGATACAGTATGGATAAAGGAGACTATGTCCCTCAAGGAGTTTATACTTATGTAGTTACTCTAAGAGATAAATACGGTAAGGATTACACCTATGCTGGTTCTGTAACAGTATTTAAATAAGAGAGAGAATTAAAGCTGCCAAATGGCAGCTTTTTTTTTACTAGGCAAACTATTAAAATATTTTTTTTACAGGTATCAATTCTGACAACTCTTCTCCTCGCATTGCATTAATTATCGTAAAATGTGAAAAATAATCTAGATCCGAAATTCCTATTTCTTTTTCTATAATACTATTTTGTTTTAGTAACTTTTCTCTACACGTACCTTTCAAAAGAGGGGTTGATGGAGTATACCAATTCTTACCATTGTAAAAACAAATATTAGCAAAACTAATGTCAGTAATTAAACCATTCTTTATTATCAAAATATCATCACATCCATCTTTATATTTTAATAAGCTATTTAACAATTCTCTATTGAAATATTTATAATTATAATCTATATTATCACACATTACAATCTTTAGTGATTCAATTTTTCTGTGATTATAAATATTAAATTTTATATCATAAGAATTACTATTATAAACAAAACGACATTTTGAAATCCCAAATAAGAATTCCTCAGGAACATTGATTAAATCCCCCAAAATAAATTCAGAGTATACACTATAATGTTCTTTCAAAGTCTTAGAAAGCCTTTGCTGATGATAGTTTAAATTTTGGACTTCTCCATTTTTGACTTTTATTGTTTCAAGAAATCGGAACATATATTTTCTTTATTAGTTCAGCATACTCACTTTTCGCATCACTTAATCCAGTAATTCCACCTCCACTCTTGTAATACATCTTATTGCACTCTTTTTCAATAAAACGAATATTGACAGCTGTATTAAAATTTTTTCCATCAAAACAGCCAAATATACCAGTATAATAACCTCTCTTGTATGATTCGATCTCTTTGATTATCTGAATAGTTTTCTCCTTTGGAGCTCCTGTAATTGATCCTGCCGGCAACATCTTAAACAATATTTCTCCTGCATTTGAATAATATCCTTCTGGCAAATTAGAACTTATTATTGAACTAACTTGCAAAAGCTCACCCCTATTAGATACAATATTATCTATATATCTAAATTTCTCAACTTGTGTATTAATAGCTATTATATTTAAATCATTTCTTATTAAATCAACTATTGTAGTGTGTTCACAAAATTCTTTTTGACTTTTCAACACAATCTCTTCAGCATTAGGAATACAGGCATCAATAGTGCCTTTCATTGGAAATGACTCTATTTTATTTCCGTACGTTTTAATAAAACATTCTGGCGAGAATACAATAAACTTATCTTTAAAAAGAAGCTTGTACTTCGCTTTACTATGGTTAAATATTTCACGAAAAGTAAAATCTGTATCTAACTCTGTTTTAAAAGTCAGATTAATTAAGAACGTATCTCCCCGGGCAATATAATACTGAACTTTATCAAAAGCTTTTTTATATTTTTTATAAGATACAGGCTTGAAATCAAACTTATTTTTTTTAAGTTTCACATCCGAATAATCAAAATTAGTATTTCCCTCTACATCAAAATAAATGCCTTTATTAGCTGCATCATCAGGTGTTAAAACAAAACCATCAGTCCCATCAAAATTAATTGCAAACACAAATTTTTTCCTTTGTTCAGCAAAATTTGATATCTTTTTACTTAATTCGCGATTATTAATCATAAAAACTATGTTAAATATTCTGCTTCTTGACAATCACGACAGTTTTTCATACAATCTAGCTGCCATGTTCAGAAATTATAAAAACGTAAATCTCAGAGTACTTATTCCTGAGAATACAAATATTGAAAAAATATCTGAATTTGATAAAATTATTTTTTCCCCCGGTCCGGGCATCTCGACAGAAGTTCCATTTATGGAGAAAATAATGGAATTATACCATAAAACCCACTCTATACTTGGTGTTTGCCTTGGTTATCAGGCAATTTCATTACATTTTGGTGGAAGTATAAGTCAGTTACAAGAGGTAAATCATGGAAAGCAAAAAAAACTAAATATTATAGATTCGTCGAGTAAAATTTTTAAAGGGATACCACAAAACTCTGGTATAGGATTATATCACTCATGGATTTTAAATAAGCATGATTTACCAGAATGCATGAAAATAACAGGTTTATGTGAAGATGGCAATGTTATGTCAGTTGAACATAATAAATATCCTCTTTTTGGTTTACAATTTCATCCTGAATCTTTTGTTACAGAATATGGAACCAAAATCATAGATAATTGGCTAAAAATTTAACAATTTATAGTATTATCACCTCGGGTTCCAATGCAATACCATATTTCTTAAAAACTTTCTCACGAACTAAATTTGATAACTCTTGTACAGCAACACCTGAAGTTACCCCACTTTTATTAATTAAAACCAAAGCCTGATTCTCATGAACAGCAGCACCTTTATACTCAAAACCTTTTAATTGACATTGATCAATCATCCAACCTGCTGCAATTTTATATTTTTCATCGGGAAGTTCATAAAATCTAAGATTTGGATACTTATCTAATAACACTGTAAACTGCGACTTTTCAATAATAGGATTCTTAAAAAATGAACCTGCATTGCCAATATTTTCAGGATTAGGAAGTTTTTTGTTTCTAATATCAATAACTGCACTGCGTATTTTCGCAGGAAACAATTCATCATCATCAGAAAAGTAATTTTTTATATCTGCATATTTCGTATTACAAGATGAGATACGTTTTAATTCATAAACTACATTTAATACTATAGCTTTATTTTTTAGAGCATTCTTAAACACACTATTTCTATACGCAAAATAACATTCGCTTTTAGTTAAAGTATATATCTTAAAATCAACTAAGCTTAAATATTCAACTGAAAACACAAAATCACCTGCTTCTGAGCCATAAGCTCCAATATTTTGCACTACACTAGCCCCAACAGATCCTGGAATAGATGAGAGATTTTCTAAGCCAAATGCACCCATTTCGATAGTTTTCTCAACAAAATCATCCCATATTATTCCAGCATCTGCTTTAATGCGACATACTTCATCATCAGTATAAAGCACATTAATATTTTTTGTTTCAGGATGAATTACAACACCATTAAAATCTTCTGTATATAAAATATTACTCCCCTCTCCAACAATAATAAACTTACCCTGAAAGATATCTTTATTCCTACTAACAAAATCTACAAATTCAGAAGTATTATTATAACTAATAAATCTGGATGCATTCACGCTAATTTTAAATGTATTATTATTCTTTAAACAATAATTTTGAATATCTTTCATTTATATGTAATTTGATGCAAAAATAAATAAATATTATCTTTGAAAAAAATATCAAATGCCTGATAAAAAAATAATAATTAGTGTAATAAATGATTTAAGTAATGATCAAAGAGTACACAGAATATGCACAAGTCTGCAAAATTCAGGATATAATGTAATATTAACAGGCAGAAAATTACCAAATAGTCCAAAAATAAACAGAGAATACGAAATAAAAAGATTTAAGTTACTTATTAACAAAGGAATGTTGTTTTATGCTTGTTTTAATATCCGTTTATTTTGGTTTTATATTTTTAATAAATATGATATTCTTGTCTCAAACGATTTAGATACTCTAAGTGCTGCAGGCTTCGTAAACATTTTTAAAAGAAAGACTCTAATATATGATAGTCACGAATTATTTACAGAAGTCCCGGAACTTCAAAATAAAAATCTAAAAAAAAGATTTTGGTTACTCATAGAAAAATTATTTATCCGAAAAGCTTTTAAATCATATACTGTATGTAAACCAATTGCAGACTACTATAACAAAAAGTATAACATAAACATGCAAGTTATTAGGAACCTTCCATTAGCATACCCTTTCCCATACGATTATAATTCCCGTGATAATATTCTCTTATATCAAGGTTCCTTAAATAAAGAACGTGGTCTTGAAATGCTAGTAGAAGCTATGCAATATATTCCCAACTACAAACTCATAATAGCAGGTAAAGGAGATATTTTTGCTGATTTAAAACTTTTAACTACAAATTTAAAACTAAACAATAAAGTTAAATTCACAGGAAACCTTGATTTTAATAAACTACAACAACTGACAAAAACTGCAAAAATCGGATTTTCTCTCGAGCAAGGAAGCAGTTTAAGTTACAAATATAGTCTTCCGAACAAAATTTTTGACTACATACAGGGAGGTGTTCCTGTTATATGCTCCGATTTACCTGAAATGAGTAAAATTATAAAAGATTACAAAGTTGGACAATCTGTAGAATGTAAAACCGGAAAAGAACTTGCTAAAATTGTTAATGAACTTATCTCAACCCCAAATCTACTTTCTGATTTTCATAAAAACTGTAAAGAAGCTGCAAGGAAGCTTTGTTGGAACAAAGAAGAGATAAAACTAAAGAACATTTTCGAATAACATCTGTAATATTGTTTTTTAAGACAGTATCTCACGTTAAATAAACTAATCACTATAGACACTCATAACTCCTAGTAATTTCTATTGTTTACCACCCCCACAGCATTCCCCCTTTTTACCACATGCTTTTATTTCATCATGTGTAACACAAGTTATGTTGCGTTTTGCCATTTCTTTGTTTTTACCAATTGATGTTGTAGGAAATCGTTTTTTCTTACTAAAAAATATTCCTACGCCCAAGCCAAGTACGACTACACTAAGAATAATGACTGCGGGTATTAAAAGTTTTAATATTTCCATATAATTAAAATGATAACTTAATCATATATTTTAGAAATTCCTATTTTTTTCCCAAAGATCTTAATGATAATCCAAATCAAAGCAATCATCAAAGGAAATACTAAAAATACACTCACACCATAAGCCACAGGCAAAGTGCCGGCTATTAAAGTCACTAAAGCTACTGTAACTGCATATGGCAATTGTGTTTTAACATGTTGAATATGATTACAAGAAGATGCTAATGAACTCAATATCGTTGTATCAGAGATAGGAGAACAATGATCACCAAAGACCGAACCTGCAATTACTGTTGAAACTACGTGAGCGAATACCCCTATAGAAACATCATAATTCAAACCGGCATCTGTACAAAGCAACCATGTAGCAGGCAAAATCAACGGATACATTATTGCCATTGTTCCCCATGAAGAACCTGTACTAAAAGCTATTAATCCTGATACAAGAAATGTAATAAATGGTAAAAATTGTGGACTAAGATTTGTAGATTGAATTGATAAAGTAATAAAATCAGCTGTATGCAAATCACTAACCAAACCAGCAAGAGACCAAGCAAGAGTTAAAATCAGAATAGCTGTTAACATTGATTTAAATCCTGCTACCATACCTTCTGATGCCTCTTTTAAATTGAGCAATTTCTGAACTAAACTTAACACAATAGACACAATAAGACCTCCAAGAGAAGCCCAAATAAGTGACTTATATGAATCTGAATTTCCAATAATACCAGAAATTTTAGTTATTATCCCTAAATTTGAATCGTGCCACAATTTTGAATCCCAACCTGTATATATTAAACCCACAATTGTTCCAAAAACAATTACAGCAACAGGAATTAAAGCGTTATAAGCTCTGGGTTTAGGCTTTTTCACACTTTCAAAATCCTTTAAATCATGCTCTATTTTTTTTTCAAGACTGGCAACATTTACTCCTTTTTTTCTTGCACGAATCTCTGTATGATACATTGGACCAAAATCCCTCCTCATATAAATTATCAATAACACAAAAATTAATGAAACTATAGGATAAAATGAATATTTTAAGCTTGAAAAGAAAATATTATACGCACTTTCATCCATATTAAGTTCTATGAGAGTTGACTGAATATAGCTAAGTTCAGCTCCAATCCATGTTGTCACAAAAGCAATAGATGCCACTGGAGCAGCAGTGCTATCAACAATATAAGCAAGCTTTTCTCTGGATATCCTTAACTTATCTGTAACCGGGCGCATTGTGTTTCCCACAACAAGAGTATTTGCATAATCATCGAAAAACACCATTATTCCAAGCATCCATGTCACTAATTGGCCTGAACGTGAAGTTTTAGCATATTTCGACAAAAAGTTTATCACTCCTTGCATACCCCCATTTTTTGTAATTATATGAACTGTCCCTCCTATCAACATAGAAAAAACAATTATTGAAATATGCGAATTATTCGCTAGGGCTTCTATTACATATTTATCAACTATTGAAAACATTCCTTTAAAAATTGATACAAAAACTCCAAATCCCTGATAAATGTATATAATAAATGTCCCGCTAAACAATCCTAAAAATAAAGCTGCAAATACTTCCTTAAATAATAGCGCAAACAAAATCGCAATCAATGGCGGTATTATCGAAAACCATAATGGAATTGGATTTACTTCTTTCGTTGCAGTAATTTCACCACAAGACACTCTTAACAATTTATTATCATTAAAAGTATATTTAAACTCAGTTTTCCCATCAATAAAATACACATCTATTTTTTCTTCATTTACATAAACAGAAGAAAAACAATTTATTGGTGCAATTTTACCCAAGCTATCAAAAGTAGAAACCGTAATTTTGGCTTCCATACCTTCTACTATTGCAAAATCAGGCTCAATATCGATATGATCTACAGAATATATTGAATATCCCTTTACTCCCCAAAAAGTAAATGCAATAATAAATATCAATATTTTTCCTAACTTATTTATCACGTATTTAGCCAGTTCTTCACATCATCTTGTGAAGGATTTTTTAAACCCAATTTATTTTTTTTATTATATCCACAAATAGTTTGATGTAATTTATTTGGATTTGATTCCTTCAAAGCTTTAATTGATTGAACGCCCACTTTTATCAAAACGTTAGCCCATTCTTTATTTATACCTATTTCAACAAACACGCTTTCATCAATCACTTCAGGTTTTTTTTCTGGTCGCATTTGAGGAAAAAATAAAACATCCTGAATAGAAACACTATTTGTCATAAACATTGTTAATCGATCTATTCCAATCCCCATTCCTGATGTTGGAGGCATACCATATTCCAAAGCACGAAGAAAATCCTGATCTATAAACATAGCTTCATCATCTCCTTTTTCAGATAATTTAAGCTGATCTTCAAATCTTTCGCGTTGATCAATCGGATCATTAAGTTCTGAATATGCATTAGCTAACTCTTTACCATTTACAAATAGTTCAAATCTTTCTGTCAACCCTTCTACAGAACGATGTTTTTTAGTAAGAGGTGACATTTCAACCGGATAATCAATAATAAAAGTCGGTTGAATATAATTATGTTCACATTTTTCTCCAAATATCTCATCAATTAGCTTTCCTTTACCCATCGACGAATCTGTTTCAATCTCTAATTCCTTACAAAATTGGCGCAATTCATCCTCAGATTTTCCTATAATATCAAAATCTGTAAATTCCTTAATCGCATCTCTCATTGTAACACGCTTAAAAGGACGTTTATAGTCAATCTCCTTTTCTCCAAATTGCACTTTTGTTGTCCCATGCAGAGCAATTGCTACACGCTCTATCATTTCCTCAGTAAAATTCATCATCCACTGATAATCTTTATAAGCAACATATATTTCCAAAACAGTAAATTCGGGATTATGAGTTCTGTCCATCCCTTCGTTACGAAAATCTTTTGAAAACTCATAAACTCCTTCAAACCCACCGACAATTAGACGTTTTAAATACAACTCATTGGCAATACGCAAATACAGGGGAATATCAAGAGCATTATGATGTGTAATAAATGGTCTTGCTGCAGCTCCACCCGGAATTGATTGTAAAATTGGAGTTTCCACCTCAAGATAATTCTGTTCATTGAAAAAATTCCTCATTGTATTCATTATCTTGGTACGCTTGATAAAAGTATCTTTTACCTGAGGATTTACAATAAGATCCACATATCGCTGTCGATAACGCATTTCAGGATCCGTAAAGGCATCATAAACTTTTCCGTCTTTTTCTTTTACAATTGGCAATGGACGTAATGATTTCGACAAAACATCAAACTCAGTAACATGAACAGATATTTCGCCCATCTTAGTTCTAAAAGCATAACCTTTTACACCTATTATATCACCAATATCCAGAAGTTTCTTAAAAACAGTGTTATACATTGTTTTATCATCACCCTGACAAACATCATCACGTTTAAAATACAACTGAATTCGACCTTTACTATCCTGCAACTCTGCAAAAGAAGCATTTCCCATTATCCTACGCGACATTATCCTACCAGATAAACAAATTGTTTTAAGCTCTTTTGGTAAATTTTTATCGTCAAATTTAGCTAAAATATCTTCAGTATAAATATTTACCGGATATTCTGCAGCCGGATATGCATCAATCCCTAGTTCATTCAACTTTTCTAGAGCCTGTCGGCGTATAACTTCCTGTTCACTTAATCCTGAATAATCCATATCTTTTTTTTGCAAATATATAACTAAAGGATGAAAAACATTAAATTTTTCTTTTCAAATTGCAGAGATACTCTACATGTACGTCTTTCTATATATAATATTTTGAAATAGAATCAAATATTATCAGAGTAAATTTATTTAAGTAATTATTTCAAACAACAAAATAATCATTTTTTTTTGTTAATATTGTATAATTGAAATGAGAATAACAAAATGATAGATAAACGCTGGTTAATAAAGGAAAAAGCAGACGAAGAGAGGGTTGAAAAACTATCATCTTTACTAAATATAGATACAAAAATTGCAAACTTACTTGTTCAACGTGGAATTGAGACTTTTGAACAAGCCAGGATTTATTTTAGACCAGAGCTAAGCGATTTACACGATCCATATTTGATGAAAGATATGGACAAGGCTGTTGACCGTTTAAGTAAAGCCATAGAAAGCAAAGAACGAATTCTAGTATACGGAGATTATGATGTTGATGGCACTACTGCAATAGCTACTATATACAACTATTTAAACAACTTTCATGACGGCATTTTATATTATGTTCCAGACAGATATAATGAAGGTTATGGCATTTCATTTCAAGGTATAGATTTTGCAAAAGACAATAAATGTGATCTTATAATAGCTGTTGACTGTGGGATAAAAGCAATAGAAAAGACAGACTACGCAAAAAAGAAAGGTATTGATATTATAATATGCGATCATCATAATCCTGGTGACAGTTTACCTGATGCCTATGCTATACTTGATCCTAAACGCAAAGATTGTAATTATCCATACAATGAATTATCAGGAGCTGGCGTTGCCTTTAAACTAATGCAGGCATTTTGTATAAAAATGAATGCAGATTCAAAGGTATTGTTTAAGAATCTTGATCTTGTGGTTGTAAGCATTGGATCAGATATTGTCCCATTAACCGGCGAAAACAGAATATTGGCATATTATGGTTTACAACAATTAAATACCGACCCTTGCCCCGGTCTAAAAAGCATTATTGAGATTACTGGTATGATTGATAAAGAAATACAAATTAACGATATTGTATTTAAAATTGGACCAAGAATTAATGCAGCAGGCAGAATGAAATCGGGGATTACTTCAGTTGAGTTACTTATTACAGACAATGACAAATTTGCAGAAAAAATAGGTCAGGAAATAAACACAATAAATTCTAGCAGAAAGGAACTTGACCATGACATAACAGATCAAGCTCTTAACATGATAGCATCAAATGAAATTTCAAAAAATGCTTACTCTACAGTTGTTTATTCTGAAAATTGGCATAAAGGAGTTATCGGTATTGTTGCTTCCAGACTTACAGAGACATATTACAGACCAACAGTAGTATTTACAAAAAGTAATGGAAAAATAACCGGATCTGCACGATCTGTACCAGGATATAATCTTTATAATGCAATTGATTCTTGCAGCGATTTACTTGAGAATTTTGGCGGACACATGTATGCAGCTGGATTAACTTTAAAAATAGAAAATCTTGAAATATTTAAACAACGATTCGAAGAATATGTAAAAAATACAATAAGCGAAGAACAAAGAATTCCTGTAATTAATGCTGATATGGAGATAAAAATTAAAGATATTACTCCTAAATTTTATCGATTATTAAAACAATTTGCTCCTTTTGGACCAGAAAACATGACTCCAACTTTTGTCTCTAAGAATGTTTTTGATAATGGAAGTGTAAAAAAAGTGGGGAAAACACAAGATCATCTAAAACTAAAAATAATTCAACATCTGGGAGACAATAGATGTATCGACGGAATTGGTTTTAACTTCGGGAAATTTCATGATTACATTAAAGAATATAAACCTTTTGATTTATGTTATCAAATATTCGAAAATCATTTCATGAATCAAACATTTTTACAAATTTTAATTAAAGATATTCATAAACAAGAATAATCACCAAATAATTATTTATAAAGACAATACTATTACTTAAGCAAACTCCATTACTTGATAATCATTAACTAAACGTTTACATATCAAAACATTAGTTAATAATTTTGTTAATAAGTATTTAAATTCCAGATTTCAACTTTTCTCTATTTTACTAAATTTGTAGTGGATTTTGCTCAAATTAAGCAACCTTTTATATAGATAATACGTTTAATTAAGCAATGTTCATGTTACTAACCTAAACCTTTAAAAAATGAAAAAAAGTATTTTAGTACCTCATGATTTTACTGAAGTTGGAAATTTTGCGATAGAACATGCATATATGGTTGGAAAAGCGTCTAAAAGTCCAATTCACTTATTTCATATTGTTAAAAAAAGTTCAGAAATTGATGCTGCTAAAACTAAACTAAAAGAAATTGCAGACAATTTTAAAACAAAAAAGAATGTAGAAATTATTTGTGAAGTAAGAACTGGAAATTTATTTAAAGAAATATACAAATATGGATTAGAAATTGATGCTTATCTTGCTGTTATGGGTACCCACGGTATTAAGAATATAAAAAAAGCAATGAAAGTTGTTAAGAAATTTGTAAAAATCCCATTCATATTAGTTCAAAATCCAGTTTTATTCGGAGAATATGATAGAATTTTAATCCCTGTTGATTCAGATAAAAATTCTCGTGTCAAAGTACAATGGGTAAGATATATAAATACATTATTTGAAAGCAAAGTATATTTATTAACGCACAATTATACTGATGGATTTAAAATTAAGTTACTAAATAACAACTTAAAATTTGCCAAAACAATTTTCGATAAAAATTTAATTGACTATGAAATTGAAGTTGTTGAATCAGAGAAGAACTTTTCTGATTCATTATACTCTTACGCTAATAATATTGAAAGTGATTTGATATTAGTTATGACTGACAAATACAGAAAATATATAAAAGAACTCAAAAAAGCCGAAAACATAGAGCTCTATAAAAAAATCCCAATTATGTGTGTAAATAAACGTACAGATATAATTAAACTTGGAAGTCTTGGTTAGAGTTGATTTCTCCTATTGAAATTGTTTTAAGTTTAAGCTTATCATCTTTAATCATTTCAATTAACTTTTTTATTGCATTCTCGAAATCAAGATATAAATTTTCGGAATAAAGATATAGAACATCATTTACAAATTGTAAATGATGTTTATTTTTACTTTCCAATCCAAAATTTAAAGATAAACTTCCTGATGGAATAAATGTATGTGTCAAGCATGATCTTAATTGTATATATAAAAAGTTCTTTCTGTTTGTCATGCTATATTTACCAGGGAACAACTTATACAAAGCTGTAGAAAATCTCAATGCTGATTGCCTTTGAGCTCTAATTGGTTTATTATCTAGATAAGCGCCTATAAGCTCTATTCCCTGTCCCATTAACATAAAACCAAAAACACTGTCATTTTTATCTAATATATCACGAATAGGGCTTAAAACATTGTCCTGCAGGAATTTAATATGCTCCTCGTCCGTTTTAATTAACATAATTAAAACTTATAACGAAGTTGCAATTTAATATCTGTACGATTTTTACCTTCAATCGCATCTAATCCTGTTCCCAATTCATCTTTATCATGATAATAAGTATTAGCAATTCTAAACCAAAAGTCTAAATTATCCAGAACAGAATACTTCATAATAAAAACTAAACGACTTCCCTGACTATAATATGCAGGAACAGAAAACGCATAAAGGACATCTGGTTCGTATGCATAAATTCTGGTATCCCAGGATTCTGTATCAAAAATTGCAAATCTACCAGTAAACACAAAAGGTAAGCTCTCAGGTCTGTATTGAATATCCTGATACACCATATACCCCCTCTCCTGTTCACCATTAAACTCATAGGATGCAATTTCAACTCTGTTCTTAAGTTTAATCTGCTTATCAGGCGAATAATTTATCTGGTATCTATATTTTGAACTAACATAAGAATCAAGAGGTCTAACACCTACTTCAATATCAGTATTATTTTTCTCTTTTGTTTCATACTTAAATCTAAAATACATTTCCAAATTTCTGTTAGGATAATGACTAAGTTGGAGTAAATACTCATTACCTTTTGAAGGACCTCCGACACCATATCTTAACCATGGATATTTCCATGCATCATAATAAGCTTCAAGTTTCCAATATTTACGAGGAAAAACCTGAAATCCTATAAATAATCCGGACTCATTATATGGTTTATTCCCTTCTGAAAATGGTTGTGCATATAATGCTTGATAATCCGGACTGTAGTATCGATAAATCGCCGACATCTTAAACTCAGGAACAAAATCAATTACAGCTCCATTAACACTTGATATACCCATGTTTGGACTAATCGAAGTCTCACCAAAGAAATTTACTTTTGGAATAGTAAGTAAATAATCTACGCCCAAATTTGCATTTGAATAGCCACTAAAATCAAAGTATCTATATGCCTGATTATTTGGTGCCAATGAATCAGAAAATGAATAATATACTCCGGTAGCTCCTAATCGAAGATGTTCACTTGACCATGTTATATTTCCACCAGAAATAAACTCGTTAATAGTTTTTCGCTTTGCAATTTCAGATGGCGTCCGATGGTATCCTGTTTCCAAAAAATTAGCGATATACTGTTCATCTTCAACAAATATTGTATCTTCATATGAACT
>CAYUWD010000003.1:0-91317 GCA_964448235.1 uncultured Bacteroidales bacterium
CAAAAATCTCCTGGATCTGTAATTGTTGCATCTGGGGTAGCGTTTACTGTAATATTGATTTGATCTGAATCTGTACATGAACCAGTTCCGACATTATAAGTTATAGTATATGTTCCTGCGGTAGCTGTAACTGGATCAAATGTTCCATTTACTGGATCTGTTATTCCTGTTCCACTCCATGTTCCGCCAGCTGAAGATGCTGTTAAATCAATAGCTGCATCATTATCACAAAATGCTCCTGGGTCAGTGATTGTTGCATCTGGAGTATCAAATACATCTATTGAGATATTATCTGTTCCTGTACATCCAGCAGTAGTGATTGTGTAAGAAATATTATTCGTTCCAATATTTGCTGTGGCAGGATCGAAAGTGCCAGTTGAAGTATTTGTAATTCCTGTACCACTCCAAGTTCCTCCGTTTGTCGCTGCCACTAGATTAACTGCTGCATCTGTATTACAAAAATCTCCTGGATCTGTAATTGTTGCATCTGGTGTGGCATTAACATTAACAGACACGTTGTCTGTATTAGAACATCCATTTACGTCAGTAATTGTAATATTATATATTCCACCATCTGTTAAGTTTGCTCCACTTATTATCGGATTTTGATTTATAGACCCAAAGGTGCCAGGACCTTCCCAATTCCAACCATTAGCATCTCCACCTGTTTCATACAACTCAATATCATCTCCTTCACAAACCGGAGAATTACTTGATACTGAAACTACCGGAAGTGGGTTTACTGTCAAACTATAGGTTTCGGTAGTAATTGAACAAGGTAAACCAAGAGGATTATCTGTTTCAACGGTTATAACAACTGTATTACCTACATCTCCTGCAGCTGGAGTATATGTAAAATCAAATGGTGTACTTGTAAAATTTGTTGCACTAAGAAAGCCTAAACCATTATGACTTAAATTTACTTCCGTAGCACTTCCACCAAATGTGTTGCCATTGATATCAACAGAGTTCATTCCACAAGTGTTGCCAACTCCTGAAGAAAGTGTAAGACTTGTCGGATTTGCACAACCACAGTTTAACACTATAGGAACACCAAAACTAGAGCAGCCGGTAGATATATCATTTACCGTAACAGTGTAAGTTCCGTTTGTCAAAGGACCAATGCTTGTGCTACTTTGCCAATTTCCATCAATGCTGTATTCGTAATTTGCTCCTATTGGTGAATTAATATTTATGATACCTGCATCAAATCCACCAGAACAGTCAGTTGTTACAACAGGTGATACTGGAATTGCATTAACATTCACAATAACATCCTCACTAGCTGTACATCCACTTCCATCTGAAACTACTATAGTATATGTTCCAGCATCAGAAGAACTTGCATTTGTAATTGTTGGATTCTGAATTACTGCTGTATACGTTCCTGGTCCGACCCAATTCCAGCTTGTTGCATCACCACCAGTTTCTGTAAGATTTATATCATCACCTTCACAAACATCAAAATCAGCACAAGCATTAACATTTGGTATTGGGTTAACAATTACATTAGTACTACTGATTGCCGTACATCCATTAACATCAGTAATAGTTAAGTTATAGGTTCCTGCATCAGTAAGACTCGCTGGTGAAATAATAGGATTTTGGTCTGTAGAACTAAATGAACCTGGGCCATCCCAATTCCAGCTTACTGCATCAACTCCCGTTTCATACAATTCAATATTATTTCCATCACAAACATCTGAATTACTACTGATTACTGCTGCAGGTTCTTTCAATACATCAACAAATATGTTTGCACTATCCTGACATCCATTTCCATCGGTTACCGTTACATAATATGTACCTTCATTTGAAAGATCAACTCCTGTTATCACAGGATTATTTTGTGTTGAGGTAAATCCGTTTGGCCCTGTCCATGACCAGGAAACACCACTTCCACCACTTTCAGTTAAATTTATATCATCTCCCATACAAACCGGAGTATTTGCTCCAATAATAACACTGGGGCCTGCATTGTATAGAGCATAAGGTATTTCACTAAAATTATTCCATCCGGCCGTAAATGCTTGGTCGAGTGGAAAACCTGTTGACGTACTACTACCCAAAATAATATCCCATTCAGATGCTGTTATCCAGTTAGATATCCCTTCCCATGAACCATCCGAACTTTCATCATAGTAAATACTAATATCTACTCCTGAAATTCCGACAATACGATTTATTTGGTGATAAAACAATGGATTTATCTGGCATATGCCTGCAACAACAAGGCTCCTATCAAAACCTTCTGTTGTAGCATCAAGGTTAGCCATTCTAACTGCATAAGTATTTGCTGATGCATCAGAAGGTGTTAACTCAACAGGTCTGTATCGAGTTGTGCCAACACTTGAACCAACCGGATATAAATACATTGAAGCAGAATTTGTCTTACGTGAAAGAAACCCACCATCAAGTGCCGAAACAAAACCAGTTGTTCTTATAATAGCACCAACATCTGTGTTTGTTACATAAAACCCATAAATTTCGTTTTGTAATTCAATATGTTTTAAATCTAAAATTCCTGTACAATATTGATCTATTGTTTGAGTTTTAAGTCCAGACCCATCGAGTGTAAGATTATTAAAATATGTTGAAACTGAGCCATCGAGAAACTGATTTGCACCTTCAAGAAAAACAGTACCGGTACCTGAGTTAAAAACATTATTGTTTATCCAATTTCCTAGAACCCGATAATATCCATTACCACCTGCTGTTGCATTATTTAAAAAATCTTGTTGTATAATCATCTGAGCATTATTCCCAGAATTTTCTTCAACCTCAATAATTCCCGATTGATTTTGCACAGTTCCATCTACAAAGAATATTGCCCCTTCTTTTGCATAAATATCTAGTCCGTTATTATAAACTACTTGTGCTTGTGTAAAAAACGAAAATGCTATAAGAAAAAATATTATCGCACAACTTCTAAAACAACTTCTTAACTTTATCATAAACTCAAAAAAATTATAAATTCCACCTAAGGATGAGTAACTATCAGTTTTTCACGCATAATTACATCTCTATTACTCAAACTTATATTAATCATATAAGTACCCTGATTTAACTTTTCAGAAAACTTAATTATATTTTTACCTATCGAAATATCTTTTTTATTTGAATAAATACACTTCCCAGAAATGTCTAAAACTTCGATTTTCGTATTATTATACTCTTCAGATGAATAAACATATAGCTCTACTCCATTAATTGGATTTGGGAAAACATCTAGTTGGTCAGCTGAAAAATCAACAGAAATCACATCTGACAAGCTTTCTGTTCCATCAAAGTCAACCTGTTGAATTCTATAGTACGACTGTCCATTTAAAGGTTTTTCGTCCACAAAAAAGTATCGCACATTTGAATTACTATTACCCATTCCTGATACATATTCCAAGTCATTAAAGACTATACCATTTTCAGATCTTTGAATATTATAATAATCACAATTTAATTCAGATGCTGTTAACCATTCTAATTTAACTGTTTGCTCTAAGACACTTGCTTCAAACATCATTAACTCTATAGGTAAAACAGAATTACAAATTTCGGGATCCATAAACTCACTTGTCTCAGTTGCAGCACCATGCATTTCAATTCCACTGGTATTAAGATGATAAAAAACTGGACGAAAATCACTACTATATTCAAACAGAAAATAGTATGTCATTCCGTTACCCGTATCATATGTTCCTACAGAACTTCCACTACAGTCTGCCAAAACTTTCTTGTAATATAAGAAACCCGGACCGGTGTAATTATTGTCCACAGACATTGTTTCACTATAGACTGTTTTTGCATCAGGTAAAATAAAAACTACTTTTGCGTCATTCGTTGAAATTTTCTGCTCAGAAACCACAGCATACATAATAGCATAAACAGCTTCCACACCAGTATTTCCATCATCAAAATCATTACTCCAATCGGGATTTCCTGTTTCCCAAGGACTATCAATTTCTACTTCCAATCCTCGTTTTGAAGGATCATCTGTTGTTGCCTCAGAGTCTAACCCAAAACCTGTTGCATCTACGCCATTCCAATATGATATTCCACATGGTATAAAATCTTCTCCAGTATCATCTGCTCTAAAAGTAATATTATCGATATATACCTGAGGGTTATCACTTGTTGATTCGTACATTCGCCATCTTAACTTAAAGTCACTATGAAAACATGCACTATTTATATGGTCTCCTGAGGAATAGTAATAATTACCAGGACTGGAACTGCTTTTATATACAGTAAAGCAATGATATCCAAATCCACTTTCAATAAAGTAATCATTCTCTTCACTTGTAGCGGTTGCAGAATTTTTAATAATTTGTAAAGTTTGCCATGCTGATCCATCCCAATATTCCAAATATAACTTAGTCCAAGAATTCCAATTTGCAGAACCTCCTTGTTTCATTGCGTAAAAACTTATTTTAAAGCTCTCCTGAGCACTTAAATCAACTGTTGGCGACTCTAAAGATTCATTTTTATCTAATAATACTCCATAACCTGAATTATCATCTGTAGTAGTATTAAAAGCTTCTGTTTCGTTGTGATTTACGGTATATGAACCTGAACTGGCAATAGATGCTCCATCTACCAAAGTCCAAATAGCATCCGTATATGATTCATCCCCATTATTTCCTGTAAAATCTAAATCTGTATCATTATCATTAAAAGTATCTGCCCATTTATAATCAAGGCCATCACCTTCTCCTCCTCCACCTCCTCCACCTCCTGTTGTAACTTCAACATTATCAAAATAGAAGTTCTCACTAGTTGTGTTTGAATAAAAAACAAGACGAATAGTCTGATTTGCATATGCATCCAAACTAAAAGACACATAATCACATGTAGAAGTTTCGACCAAAGTTCCTCCTGTAATATCAGTACCTGATGACCCACATGCACCTGTTAAAACTCTTACCTCAGGACTTGCAAAAGAATAATACTCAAAAGAATAATCAAAGCTCAACTCATTGCCACTAGCCCCAAGAGTAATTTCTTTGCTAGTAATATACACATCATACCCATTCAAATAATAATTGTAATCCCCACTGGAATAGCATGGCCCTCCGCTTGAATTATAAGAAGATGCAGACGTATGTTTACACTCCCAATTAGTTCCTGAATATATATCTTGAAAAGAACTTCCAAAATCCTCACTAAACAAAACAGTTTGAGCTATCCCCGAAAATGTAAGAGATACAAATATCAAAAAAAGATTTAATTTCGATAAGCTCATATGTTTTGTCTGTTAATTTGCCGATTCCTCAATTACAAATATACGGCAAACATTAACACATTATTAATTAATGCAATAGACAAAAATAGGACATTAATTATTTTTTGATGTCTTTAAATTATGCGCTCCACCAGTCCATTTACATTTATTATACAAATACTTAAGGTATTCCATTTAAATTTTTAATTCAAATTTATTTATTCAAATTGGCTTTGGACATCACTTAATTTTATCCAAATATTCGGCAATATTTGAATGAACAGGAAGGTTCATCTTTCTACGAATTCTATAAAGTCGTTTATTAATCCCTGCAAGAGAAATATTCATCATATTAGCAATCTCTTTTGAAGAAAGTTTGATTTTTATATATGCACAAACCTTTAAATCACCTTGAGATAGTTCCGGATATAGTTGCTGAAGCTTTTCAAAAAATCCTGTATTTACTTTTTCAAAATGTATCTTTAATTGATCCCAGTCAGAATCAAGATTTATATTATCTGATATCATTTTTTGAAGTTCCTTATACGACCTTCTCTCTTCAGGTGTGTAAGGCTCAAGTTTACCAAGATACTCCTTTATCTCGTTAAGGATTTTATTTTTATTTAGCACCTGCATTGTTGTAGTAACTAGTTCCCTTTTACTATGATCTAGTTCAGCTTCAAACCTCTTTTTTTGTAATTCATTGATTTGCTGTTGAGTCTTAACCTCTTTCTCAAGAAGCTCTCTCTCTGTTTCTTGCTTTTCAATTTCCAGATTGCTTAACATCTCTTGTTGTTCATAATATTTTTTTTGACTACTTAACAAGCGGGTTTTAATCCTAAAAAAGTAGAACAAAAGGACAGAAATTACTGTTAATGCAATAGATATAAATATTAGTAATCTATTATGCGATTTTTTTATCTCTGCCTCATTTTTCAAAATAGTTATTTCTTTATCTTTCTTTTCTGTTTGATATTTGATTTCTAATTCTGAAATTACATTTTCTGTTTCTGTATTAAAAACCGAGTCTCTTAAAACTATATACTCCTTATAATATTGTAAAGCTCTTTCAAAATCGCCACTATCAAGATAACAATCAGAAAGCTGTAGAACGGTTATTGACTCTGCATATACATTGCCAACTTTTTTTCGCAAATCAAGACTTTTGTTTAACAAATCAATCGCATTTTGATAATCCCTACTATTAATAAGTTTTTTTGCTTCTTCGTTATATACATTAGCAATACCATGAATATTATTAACTTGCCTATATAAAAATAAAGACGAGTCCATAAATAATTGTGCCGAGTCAGAAACTCCTAGTTTTTCATAAAAGACTGCTGCATTAAAATAAGTTGTAGCAGCTTCTGCCCCCAGATTGTCATTTGATAATATCCTTATTGCTAATTTTATATATATAATAGCTGTATCAACTTTATTATTATTTGCAAAAAGTGTTGCAATATTATTGTAAACATTAGCTTGGGGTATATATATGTCAGCTTCCTTAAAATATTTTAAAGATTTTTTATAATTAAGCAAAGCTTCATCGACATTTCCCATAGCATCATTAATAACACCCAGATTATTTAAGATTTCTGCTTTACCTTTTAAGTAATTAGTTTCTTCATAAATGCTAAGTGCTTTATAATAATATTCTGCTGCTTTACTAAAATTACTTTTTGCCTCATGAATTAAACCGATTCTATTTAAAGCTGCACCTATTTCATTCTTATTGCTTGATTTTGTAATAGTATAATATGATTTTTCAAAATATGACAAAGCAGAATCAAGATTTCCTTGATAATAATAAGAATTCGCATAATTTACGTATGAATCAGAGATAATTTTATAGTCTAGTATTTTCTGTCCCAAAACCTTTGCACTATCAGCATATTTCTTAGATATTTCCATATCCACATCCAGATAATTATCAGACAATATATTATAAGTTCTGGCTATTTCTGAATCATTACTAGAATTTCTGATAATATTTTTCAAACTATCAATCTGTGTAAAGCAGAATACTGGTTTAACAAAAATACAAAACACTAAAAGTAAATTTTTAAAACTAAAAATGTACTTAGTTAATATATTTGTTTTGTTTTGTTTTTGCATATATAATTTGAGAAGTAATTGCTAAATGCAAATATATAAAATCATTGCATAAACAACAATTCTATATCATCTAGGCGTATAAGAAAAAGGCCATCCAAAAACGGACAGCCTTAAAATAATGTAAATTACTATCTTATTCCTCTACAGGTAATAATTTAACTCTCACATAATTATCTTGGTTAAAATACTTTGCTGCAGCTGCTTTCATACTTTCAATAGAAATAGCATCAACACGACTAATGAAATTATTATAATCTTCAACACTTTTAGTTCCCTGCTCAATTTCCATTAGCAATTTTTTCCAATATGAATTTTCTTTAACGTTTGTTTCAAACTCACGTTTTTCTTTTTCAATTACAACATTAACATCGTCCTGATCTATCCCATTCACTTTGATATGTTCAACAATATCAAATATTTTTCCTACAAGTTCTTCTTCTCTCTCTGGATCACAGCTAAAGAAAATAGATACAGTATAGTTTTGGTAAGGCACTTTTTCGCTAGATGGATAAGCTCCAATAGAATAAACTCCACTTTCTGCTTCACGGATTTCTTCGAGTAGTGTAGTAGATAATATTTTACAAACAGCATCTAATTCAAGTCTATTTTGAGGAGTGTATTCCATTTCTCCATGATATGCAATAATTTCAACACATTTAGGATCTGTTCCTCGATTTACGGTCTTTTCAACAACCCCTTGTGGTGCTCTTATACCAAGATCTTTAAAGTTCTCTTCTCTATCTACTTTTGGCAATGCTCCTAAATATTGAGTAATTAATTTTTTTGCTGCTTTTTTATCTACATTCCCTACAAAATAGAAAGTAAAATCTGATGGATTTCCAAATCTCTGTTTATATATGTATTTAACTCTCTTATAATCTATACTCTCAAGCATTTCAGGAGTAACCGGTTTTCTGCGAGGATTACATGATGACATTGTCCATCTTAAAGTATCTTGCCATGCTGATTGTGGATCAAGCATTGAATTTTCAAGCATTCCTTTTTCTTTATTGATAAATGAGTTCATCGCAGATTTAGAAATCTTAGGATTTGTAAATGTAACATATATCATTTGAAGCAATGTTTCAAAATCTGCAACTGTTGAGCTTCCATTCATTCCTTCGCTAGTTTCACGAATATAAGTATTTAAAAACACATTTCTACCGGACAAGTATTTTTGCAATTCCATTTTATCAAAATTTCCTAATCCACTTTCTTGAGCAATACTTGCAGCATAACGTCCATTTAAATTATCTTCTATATCATATAAAGAATGTCCTCCTTTACTTTTAGCTTCAAAAAGAATTTCATCATCTTTAAAATCTGTTGTTTTAAAAACAACCTTTACACCATTTTCAAGAATCCAAGTTTCATATCCAAGGTCTTTATTTTTAATTTTCTTATCTATTTTTCCTTTTTTAGGCATTTCGCTTATTAAAGGCTCATCGGACACTTTATCAACATAAGCTTCAACAGTTTTTGAATTCGCTTCGTTAAAAATTGCTAAAACTTCTTCTTCAGAAGGTATATCAACGCCATCTTTTTCCGGAGCCATTACAACAAGAACGGTGTTTTTATCAATTATCATTTGCTTACCAAATGCGTTAACTTCTTCTAGGGTAATCGTTGGAACATACTTTTTGAATAGTTCATTTTCATATTCAATTCCAGGGTATGCAGAATGAGGAGGAAGAAAATTCGCTTTATATTCTTCAACATAATTTGCTGATTCCTGTTTATCTTTTTCATTATACATTTTTTCGATGTTCTTTAAAAGATTTGCCTTTTCTCTGTCAAGCTCTGTTTGTGTAAAACCATGTTGTTTCATTCTTTGATTTTCAGCAACCAATGCTTCTATTGTAGTCTTTATATCATCATTTTGAACAACCCCAATACTTAAGTACATTGATTTTGGTCCTAAAAACTCTGTATGCGCAGCAAAACCTTGTGCAAATGGAGGATTTTCCAATAAAGTAAGCTCAGCAAGTCTGTTTGATATCATTGAACTCATAAGCATTGAAATAATATCTTCACGATAATCAGCTACAGTTACAGTTGGTTTCAAAGGATGCTTATAGAAAATCTCAACCATGCTTATTGGAGACTCAGGGTCAGTAGTTACGCAAACCAATGTTTCATCATGATCAGGAATGTCTGCCATAAATCTTTCTCTAGGATTTTCCCGTTTTGGAATTTGCGAAAACTGATTAATAACTTTTTGTTCCATTTCAGTTGCATCAAAATCACCAACAACAATAACTGCCATTAAATCAGGTCTATACCAATCATTATAGAATCTTCTCAAACACTCAGGATCACAATGGTCAACAACCTCCATAGTTCCTATTGGTAATCTCTTTGCATATCTTGAATTATGAAATAAAACTTCAAGAAAATCGCGTTGCATTCTATCCATTGCTCCTTGTCCCATACGCCATTCTTCATGAATAACTCCTCTTTCTGCATCAATTTCCTCTGTTTCCATTGATAATTGAGAAGCCCAATCATACAAAACAAGAAGTCCTTTATCCACATATTCTGCACTATCAGTTGGAACTTTAATGCCATAAACTGTTTCATCAAAACTAGTATATGCATTTACTTCTGGACCAAACTTCATACCTAAAGATTCTAAATATTCAATAAGTTCATGTTTAGGAAAATTCTTCGATCCATTAAATGCCATATGCTCATTAAAGTGAGCAAGTCCTTGCTGATCTTCATCTTCTAAGATTGAACCTGCATGCACAACAAGAGTAAATTCTGCTCTTTTTTCTGGAGTAGCATTTTCTCTGATATAATATTTCATGCCATTATCCAATGTGCCAGTTAACACTTTTGGATCAGATGGCAATTTGTCTGTTAACTCAAGTCCTTGAGCAAACACAGAACCAACACCAATAAATAATGCCAGTAAAAGTAGATTTAATTTTTTCATCTGATTAAAATTTTCTTAATAATTTCGCGTTTCCTTTAATGTCGTTATTACAACATAAAGTCATCTATTTAAACACAAAAATATAAATATAATCTGATGTGAAGCAATAATAAAAAGATTAATGCTTAAAATTTTGTTAAGAGGGTATGATGATGACTGGTGACAGATAACCAATGTGAAAGAATGTGAGATTTCTAGCCCCCAAGCCTCTCTCCGCATTTTTTACAGTAATTTGATCCCTTTGCATTTTCTGTGTTACATCGAGGGCAAACTATATTTCCTTTGTTTTGATTTAATGCTTCGGCAGTAATAATCCCTGTTGGAACAGCAATTATTGCATACCCTAGCATCATTGTAATACTTGCAATTATTTGACCTACAGGAGTCACAGGAGAAATATCTCCATACCCAACCGTAGTAATTGTAACAATTGTCCAATATATAGAAATTGGAATATTAGAAAATCCATTTTCTGCTCCTTCAATTAAATACATAAGAGTCCCTAAAACTGTTATAACTACAATAACTGATAGTAAGAAAACTGATATCTTTGACCAACTACTTCTAAGTGAACGAATAAGAATATTGCCCTGATGAGTATAGTTATTCATCTGGAAAATAGAAAAAATTCTTAATAGTCTTAATGTCCTAATTACTACAAGCAAATGTGTCCCAACAACAAACAAACCAATGAATGGAGGTAATATTGCAAGTAAATCTACTATACCATAAAAACTAAATATATATTTTGCTTTTCGGTTTAAAACCCAGATTCTAAAAAAATACTCAATAATAAAAAGTCCGGTAATTACCCATTCAATAATATTAAGTGTAAATCCATAATTGTTATGATAATACTCAACACTATCAAACATTACAGCTAATAAATTTACAAATATCACAAGTAATAACGCGACATCAAACCATTTACCTTTTCGAGTATTTGATTTAAATATTATTACATAAATCCTATTTTTAAGACGCTTTGTTGCCTTTTTATTCACAATTATGATTTTTTACAAAGATAAATAAATCATCTATTCGTACAATATTGCGATAAAAACTATAGTTTCTATCTTATATTATTTTTTGAAATAAAAAACTAAAGTGTATTTTTGGAAAAAAAACGAGATGGATATAAAATATCATTTCACCGACGCACAAAAAGTTCTTGATGAATTTATAAAAAATGAAGAGAACTTTACTAAAATTGAAGAGGCCGGAGAACTTATTGTCAATTCAATAAAGAACGGTGGTAAAGTCATTAGTTGTGGCAATGGTGGTTCCATGAGCGACGCAATGCACTTTGCAGAAGAACTAACAGGTAGCTTTCGTGAAAAACGTAAAGCAATTCCTGCAATTGCTATTAGTGACCCTTCGCATATTACATGCACAGCAAATGATTTTGGTTTTAAATTCATCTTTTCAAGATATATTGAAGCATTAGGGAAAAAGGTTGATGTCCTTGTGGCAATAAGCACCAGCGGAAATTCTGAAAATATCATTGAAGCAATTCATGCTTCAAAAGAAAAAGGCATGAAAGTAATTGCACTTACAGGCAAGACAGGTGGTAAAATTAAAGATCTTGCAGATATTGAAATTAGAGCACCTCATAAGGGATACTCTGATAGAATTCAGGAAATACACATTAAAGTAATTCACAGTTTAATTGATTATATAGAATGTAAATTAAGTGACTAAAGTTCGGAATTTGGAGTGAGCTAAAATTTAGTTTTGCTCCTCATGGTTTAACTTAAAACTTTAGTCACTCTAGTTCACTTTAGACACTTTAGGCACTCGAAATGAAAATACACTTTATAGCAATAGGTGGAGCAGCAATGCATAATTTAGCAATTGCTTTACACAAAAAAGGATATCAAGTAAGCGGATCTGATGATGAGATTTTTAACCCTTCAAAATCAAGATTAGAAAAATATGGTTTGCTACCTGAAAATTTTGGTTGGTTTCCAAAAAAAATCAATGAGAATATTGATATAATAATTCTTGGTATGCATGCCAGAAAGGATAATCCTGAACTTCTCGAAGCCCAAAAACAGAATTTGAAAATATTTTCTTACCCGGAATTCCTATACAATCAAACAAAAAACAAAAAACGTATCGTTATTGGTGGCAGTCATGGAAAAACAACAATTACATCAATGATTATGCACGTTCTTAAAACTCTAGATATGAATTTCGACTATATGGTTGGAGCAAATATTAAAGGTTTTGAGACCATGGTTGAACTGAATGAGAATAATAAAATTGCAATTATTGAAGGAGATGAATATCTGTCATCACCAATTGACCTAACTCCAAAATTTCATTGGTATAAACCTGATGTTGCAATTCTCACAGGAATAGCCTGGGATCATATAAATGTATTCCCAACCTTTGAAAATTATGTAGAGCAATTTAAAATATTTGTTGAGAGTATTCAGGAAAATGGCAAGCTTTTTTGGTTCGAAGAAGATGAAAATCTACAGAAAATATCAAATTCAAATTCTTCAATTACTTCAACACCATATAACAAAGTCGATTATTTTACCGGTGATGACTCAAAAACATATGTAAAGTCAGGAGATGAAACATACAAAATGAGTGTTTTTGGTGATCATAATATGCAAAACATAAATGCTGCAAGAATGGCATGTCTGGAAGCAGGTGTTTCAGAATCTGATTTTTGGCAGACAATTATTAGCTTTGAAGGTGCAGCAAAAAGATTACAGCTTGTAAAAGAAAACTCTGAGTCGGCTTTTTATATAGATTTTGCTCACGCCCCTTCAAAATTAAAAGCAACAGTAAATGCACTTAAACAAAAATATCCTAACAGAAAGCTTATTGCATGCATAGAACTTCACACATTCAGCAGTCTCCAAAAAAACTTTATCCCACAATATAAGAATTCAATGAAAAGTGCCGACACAGCAATTGTTTATTTTAATCATGATGTAATAAAACATAAAAAACTACCTGAATTGGGTGAGTCATATGTTAAAAATTGCTTTGGAGAAGAAGTTATTGTATTGACGGACACAAAAAAGCTTCAAGACTATCTTTTAAAACAGGATATTTCTAACAAAAATATTCTTATGATGAGTAGTGGCAATTTTAACGGTATAAATTTTGCTAATTTTGCAGAAGAAATAATTAAACATTAATTATTAATATTTTTGAGATGAAAAAAACACTTTTTATATCATCAATAAGCTTTGTTCTCTTTATTTTAAGTGCATGCTCTATTCAAAATATAAATATAGGAAATCCAACAGGAATAGAACCTGAAGAGCTTAGTATAAAAGCAATCAATTTAAAGATATTCGTCCCTATCGAAAATCCAAATAATTTTTCATTTAAAATAAGAAATGTAAATTTAGACTTATTAGTAAATGGAAGAAATGTCGGAAAAGTGAATAAAATGGACAAAGTACAAATTAAGGCAAACTCAAAAGAGACATATCCTGTATCTTTTAGAATTACTCCGGCTGATGCACTTACAAATGTTTTATTTTTACTAAAAGAGTTACAAAATCGAAATCCTGAATTAGAGGTTCAGGGTACTGTTACTGTATCAAAATTTGGGATACCAAAAAAAATAAAAGTTGAACACAAACAAAATCTTGACAAATTTTAAATATTTAGTATTTTTACAAAAATTTTATCCATGAAAAATATAATAATATTCATATCATTTTTCTTTATAATTAAATTTGGTTTATGTCAAAACATAGAACCTATAGATATTAAGTACTTCAATGCGGATGCATATAATAATAAAGTATCTATAAAACAAGATGCACAATTAGAAAACTTTATAGAAACCTGCACTGGATTAAATAAAAAACGACGAGGATTTTATGGTTATAGAGTAAAAATATATGCTCAAAATCATCGCAATGCAAGAAGTCAAGCAAATTCAATCAGATTAAAATTTGAAAACAGTAAACATAAAGCATATGTTACTTATACAGAACCAAATTTTGAAGTTGTTGTTGGCAATTTCACAAACAGACTTGATGCTGTAGCCTATATGACAGAACTTATCCCCTCATACCCAGAGGCATATGTTGTAAAAACAATTATTTCGTATCCAAATCATAATAAATAAATGTATACCCCAAATTATGATAAGTTAAAACAAATTGCAAAAACAATTCGTAAAGATGTATTAATTTCTATCAACAAAGCAGGCTCCGGACATACTGGCGGAAGTTTAGGTATAGCAGATATTATTACTTTTCTATATTTTAGTTTTTTAAATCATAATCCTAAAAAACCAAAATTAACAACAAGAGATAAACTTATTCTTTCAGCTGGGCATTTAGCTCCAGTATTATATGCGGGTCTTGCTCATTCAGGATATTTTCCTGTTAAAGATTTGTACTCCCTTCGTAAACTTGGTTCTCCTCTACAAGGACATCCTTCATATCTATCAAATTTACCAGGACTTGAAACAGCATCAGGATCTCTTGGACAAGGACTCAGCATTGCTGTAGGAATGGCTCTTTCTGATAAATTAGACAATACAAATCGAAAAATTATTTGTATTTGTGGAGATGGAGAACTACAGGAAGGACAAATATGGGAAGCAGCAATGAGTGCTTCACATCATAAACTAACATCTATAATTTGCATTGTTGATCAAAATAATGTTCAAATTGACGGAAAAACAAAAGACGTTATGGATATTAATCCTTTAAGCAATAAATGGACATCATTTGGTTGGAATGTCAATAAATGTAATGGTAATGACTTTGAATCTCTTGACACTTGTTTTAAAAATTTAACATTTAACAAACCAAATGTTATTATTGCCAAAACAAAAATGGGTAAAGGTATTCCTGAAATCGAAGATGACTATAACTGGCATGGTAAAGCACCGAATGATGTTGAACTAGATAGATTTTTACAATCACTTTATTAATCTGATTCCAACATTGCTTTTTCCTCATCAATTAGCTTTTTCAGATAACCTTCAGATAATTTTTGTAATAATCTATCATTATCGAGAGCATTATAAAACTCTGATGACACAGCTTTTTCGAACTTCTTCTTCCACAATTTTACTGATTCAATATTCTGGTTATAATTAATATCAATATCATGATTAAATTGATAAAATACTGAATATGCACTTAAAGGATTGTGTGTTTTTGAATGAGATCCCTCATCAAAATGAGAAGATAAAGCCTCATGATAGTCACCATTTTGATACTCAAGAGGAATATCTTCTATCTCATAAATAACAGGAATATAAGGATGAATACATGGATTTAAAGGAGCCCACCAAACACAATAATCAGTTTCAAAATCTTCATCATTAAAAAATTCTGTTACAAGACTAAACTTTGTACCATGATTACATATTCTATGCACCATGTTTTTATGAGGTGATTTGTGAAGACTATAATTCGTTTCAAAATCTGTTCCTTCATAATGTGAAGAAAGAACTGTCATAATATCATGTTTGGAAATCTTTCTGCCGGGGTTAAAAGAAAATGGAAACTTCTCACCATAATTATAAACTTTATCATCCAGTTGATTTAATCCAGACCAATGTCTTGCAATATTTCCCATCGAATAATTTGTAGCTGGATCACCATAAACTTCTCTAAAGTTAAATTCTACTCCTGTAGTTTGATCGTACCAGCCTCTTAAAACAGCATATTCTATAATATCCTTACTTGCTAAAAAGTTTGCAGTATCTGTTAAGTCCACTTCCTGAATTGTATAGTAATTTGGTATTATTGCTACTTCATGATCCGGGACTCGTTGAGCAATCCAACGCTTACCCTGAACAACAGACATTAACCATGCCTCATTTTTATCAGCAATTATATAAGTTCTGCCTGATGATTCATATCCGTACTCTTCAATAAGATTTCCAGCAATTAACACTCCCTGACGTGCACAATTTGCTCTTTCTACAATCAAACGTCGCAAATAAAAACCAATAAACCCACTTGCAGTATCCTCTTTTGACATGCATGCATCCGAACAAACACTTACACCATGTTCGTTTACTAAATAATCCCCAAATTTCTCAGTAGGAGTTTGCCACCATAAATATCCGTAAGTATGATCCACTTGGGGAATAAGCTCTCCACAGATTAACTTTATCATTTCTCCATCTTTGTGATTCTTTGGTTCTACTTTATAAATATTTATTATCATATCACCCCAATCATCCTCATTATGACCTACTAAAACCATCCCAGTATCTGAAGCATCTTTACCAACAACAATAGTAAAACAATTGTATTCCTTTAAGTTTTCACCTTGCGCTAATAATATTTGAGACAAAAAATAGAATCCCAATACCAAAATATTCGATTTCATAAAAATATATTTAACACCCATTAACTAAATGTTCGATTAAGGTTTTTACTCCAATTGCAATAAGAAATAACCCACCTATTATTTCAACTGGAAATCTTCGTATTTTCTTTCTTATTACATTACCACTAACTAATCCAAAATAAGAAAAAGCCATAGTGACGATAAAAATAATGGCTGCAGATATCCAAATGTTCAATCCAACAAAAGACAAGCTAACTCCTACTGCAGCAGCATCAATGCTGGTTGCAATTCCAAGACCTGTTACTACGAGAAAGCTATTCATATTTATCTCAGGTTTTTCTTCATGTTCTTTATGAACAATCCCTTCATACAGCATTTTACCTCCAATAATCAATAATAGACCAAATGCTATCCAATGGTCAAATTCCGCCAGATATTTTCCAAGTTCTGTACCTGCAGCCCATCCGGCAATTGCAAATCCTGCCTGTATAAAACCTAAAGTAAAAGCAAACCTAATAAATACAAAAAGACTCTTTCTCTTGCATGTAGATGCTGCAGCCAAAGACACTGTTAAGCTATCCATTGATAGACCTATTGCAATCAATAATATCTCCAAGAATTCTTTCATACAGTGTAAAAATACAAAACAGTTTGTGATTCACCATAAGTAATTAAATTTTAATCAATGTCTTGAGCAAAATAAATAAGATGTATGTTTTTTTCTAAAAACTGCTTGAAATAAAAAAAAAAGGCTTATTTTTGCTTATGTAAAAAGAGAACGAGGAAGATAGCATTGAATGGATGAGACAAAATTAGATAGATTATAATAATCTTCTTCAATTATTAGGCATTTTTAGGAAAAGAGAATCTTAAGAAATAAATTATATTTTTATGAAAACATTAAAATTTGTATTATCATGTTTGGTATTCTTATTAATCCAGACAACGCTTAGTGCACAATTGCTCTATAACAACGGTGTAAGTATTACCGTCAATGGTGGTGCTTTACTTTTTGTAGACGGAGCGGTGCAAAATGAAAGTGGGCAGATTGATGTTGATGACACCTCTGTTAGCAGTGAAATGATTATTCAGGGGGATTTTACCAACAATGCTACTGCCGGTGGAGACGGTTACTACAGAGTTACTGGTGACTGGATCAACAACAACACATTTAATGCCGGAACTGGTACTGTGTTTCTCGAAGGAGTTACGCAATTACTTGATGGATCTGTTTCTACTTATTTTTATAATCTTGATTTAAGTGGAACAGGCGCCAAAACCCAAACAATAGATCAATATTGTACTGGAGTTTTAAGCCTTAATGACATTGAATTAAAGACTGAGACCTATGGTTTCTATGTACAAAACACTAGTACTAGTGCAATTACTCTGACAACGGGTTTTGTATCCAGTTTAAATGGTGGATTCCTTTCAAGAAGAACAAATGTTTCTGACGTTTACTTATTCCCTGTTGGCTCTAGTGTGGGAACAACAAGGTATCGTCCTGTTGAACTTACACCTAATGCTGTAACTGCAAATACTTATACTGTAAGGCTTGGTAATGCAGATGCAACAACAGAAGGGTATGACAGAAGTTTAATGGCTACCGGTGTTTGTGAAATCAATCCTTTATTTTATCATCAAATAAACAGAACAAACGGAACTGCTGCAGTAGATTTAGATATTTATTACGACAATGTTGCAGACGGAGATTGGGAAGGTATTTCCAATTGGACTACAGGACCCAACTTATGGGATATTATTGCCGGTAGCTCAACTACCAGCGGAGCACCACTATATGTTGCCAGTGCTTCTACATGGAATGATTTCTCTGAAATTCCATATGCTCTTTATTCTCCAATTCCAGTTGCTGAGATAAATGCAAATTCTCCAGTTTGTGAAGGAGGAAATGTTGTATTACAAGAAATTGGTGGTGATGCTGTAAGTTGGGACTGGGATGGTCCAAATGGATTTACTTCTACCGACCAAAATCCAATAATTAGCACAGTTGATCCTGCTGCTAACGGAACATATACTGTAACGGTTACAAATATTTATGGATGTACTGCAACAGACTCTGAAAATGTAAAAGTTGACGCAGCTGTTGATGCAACAATTACTCCTGACGGACCATTCTGTGTGACAGATGCTGCTGTAACACTAGTAGCAGCTTCAACAGGAGGAACCTGGACTGGAAACGGAGTTTCCGGGAACACTTTTGACCCTGCTGTTGCTGGCCCTGGTGATCATACAATTCAGTATGATGTTTCAAACGGTTCTTGCTCTGATATGGATACAGAAGTTTTTCACGTAGATGATATTGTTGATGCAACAATAACACCAGTTGCTGACCTTTGTGAAACTGAAAGTGCCGTTGCACTTACTGCTGTAGATGGTGGAGGAACATGGTCAGGTACTGGAGTATCTGGAAACACATTTAACCCAACTACTGCAGGACCTGGTGACCATATTGTTCAATACGATATTTCAAATGGTGCTTGCTCAGACTCAGATACAGAAACCATCCATGTTGATGCTGATGTAGATGCTACAATTGACCCAATTGCAGATCTTTGTATTTCTGAAAGTGCAATTACATTAACTGCTGCTGATGCAGGTGGAACTTGGTCTGGTACCGGAGTTTCCGGAGATACATTTGACCCAGCAGTTGCCGGAGCCGGAGATTTTGTTATACAATACGATATTACAAATGGAGCTTGTTCAGATTCTGATACCGAAACTGTACATGTTGATACAGATGTTGACGCTACAATTACACCTATTGGTCCATTTTGTGATAGCGAAGCTGCTGTTGCTTTAACTGCTGTAGATGGCGGTGGAACATGGTCAGGTGATGGTGTTGTTGGAAACAACTTCGATCCTGGATCTGCTATTATTGGCTCTAACAATGTTCAATATGAGATTACTAATGGAGCTTGTTCTGATTCAGACAATATTACTGTTACTGTTAATGCTGCTCCCGCAACTCCTGTTACAAGTATCGATTGTACCGGTGGTGTAGATGCAGGTATTATTACAATAACAGCACCGGTTGGTGCTGATTATGAATACTCAATTGGTGGCCCATATCAGGCAAGTCCTGTTTTTGGCCCATTAACAAACGGTTCTTATACGGTTACAGTTCAGAATATAACATCTAGCTGTACTACGGTCGGAACACCAATAAATCTTGATTGTGGATGTTCAAACCCAACATCTCTGACATTATCTGCAACAACAGGAAGCACATGTGGATTAGCTGCTTCTGATGTTACTGCGAATACATTTGGTGGAAGTGCAACTGAAGTTACCCTCGGACATGATGGAAATGGAACTCTTAACCAAACACTTATAACAACAAGTCCATTCGACTTCACATACACACCCGATGCTACTGATATTGGAAATACAGTAACAATTACGGTTACTACTGATAACCCTGAAGGAGCTCCATGTAATCCATCTGTACAAACATACGTACTTACTGTACACGACCTACCAACTGCTACTGCCGGTAATTCAACTCCTGTTTGTGATGGTGGAGACCTTACTTTAAATGAAACAGGAGGCGATGCTATTTCATGGTCTTGGGATGGTCCAAATGCATTCTCTTCTAGTGATCATAATCCTGTATTAAATGGGATTTCAAGTACAGAAGACGGAACTTATAATGTTACAATTCAAGACATTTTTGGTTGTACAGCAACTGATAATGTTCTAATAACAGTTAATCCTGTTCCGGCAATCATAATTGGAAGTAACTCACCTATTTGCGAAGGTTCAGATCTTAATCTTACCGAAACTGGTGGAGATGCAACAATATGGGCATGGTCAGGACCAAGCTCATTTGGAACAGGAACTCACAATCCGGTAATTGTTGCTGCAACCCCTGCTGCAACAGGATTATACACACTTATTGTAACGGATGTCAACGGATGTACTGCAACTGATAATACTTTAGTCCAGGTAGACACTGACGTTGACGCTACAATTACAACTGCAGGTCCGTTCTGTATTTCTGAAACAAGTATTACTCTTGTAGCAAATAGTGCTGGCGGAACTTGGTCAGGTAGTGGTGTTACAGGAGATGTTTTTAATCCTTCAACTGCAGGTGCAGGAGACCACATTATACAATATGATGTCACAAACGGTGCTTGCTCTGATACAGATACTGAAACATTGCATGTTGACACTGATGTTGATGCTACAATTACTCCTGTTGGCCCATTCTGCGAATCAGAAGCTGCAATAACTTTAACAGCTGTAAATGGGGGTGGAACATGGACAGGAACAGGTGTTACTGGTAACCAATTTGACCCTGCAACTGCCGAAGATGGTACGCATAACATTCAATATAATATTACAAATGGTGCTTGCTCCGATTCTGACAATATCGATATTACAGTTAATGCAAATCCAGTAGTACCAACAACCAGTATTGACTGTACAGGTGGTGAAGATGCAGGTATTATTTCTGTTACTGCTCCATTAGGTGTAGATTATGAATATAATATTGGTTCCGGATATCAAGCTTCTGTTGACTTTGGGCCTTTAACCAACGGAACTTACACTATAACCGTTCAGGATGTAAATACAAGTTGTACGACTGAAGGAACTCAAATAAACTTAAATTGTGGTTGTATCAACCCTCCTACACTTAATTTAACAAGTAACACAGGAGCAACTTGCGGAACAGATGCAATTACAGTCGAATCAAATAGTTTTGGTGGCAGCGCAACTCAAATAGCAACACTTGATCATAATGGTTATGGTGAGTTAACATCAAGTCCACTTACAACAAGTCCGTTTAGTTTTACTTATACCCCAAGTTCAGATGATTTCGGTTCTAATATTATAATAACAATAATAACCGATAATCCAGATGGAGCACCATGTATATCCGCTGAAGACACATACACTTTAACAGTATATTCATTACCGGATTTAACTATTGACAGTAATTCTCCAATATGTGAAGGTGGTGATATTACTCTTTCTGAAACAGGTGGTGATGCTATCTCATGGGATTGGACAGGTCCGGATTTATTTACTTCCGGTGATCAACACCCATCAATTTTAGGAGCGAGCACTGATGCTTCTGGCACATATACTGTCGTGATTGAAGATGCTAACTTGTGTACAAATACTGCTGATATTGAAGTAACGGTTAATGAAAATCCAACAATACCAACAGCATCTGTAGATTGTTCCGGAGGAACAGATAATGGAATTATTACTGTAACAGCTCCATTGGGTGCTGAATATGAATACTCTATTGGTGGACCATTCCAATCTGAGGTAACATTTGGATCGCTTTCAAATGGAAACTACACATTAACCGTAACAGACGTAAACACAAGCTGTACATCGGTAAGTGATTTAATAAATGTAGATTGCGGATGTATTGATCCTCCAACAATAACATTAGATGCTAATACCGCTTCTGCTTGTAGTACAGACGACGTTACTGTAACCGGAAATGAATTTGGTGGTAGTGCAACAGAAGTAAGCCTTGCTCATGATGGTAATGGGACATTAGACCAAACAACAATATCAACAAGTCCGTTTAACTTCACTTACACACCTGATGCAAGTGATATTGGAACAGATGTAACCGTTACAATAACAACCGACAATCCAAATGGTTCTCCTTGTAGTGTTGCTGTGGAAACTGTTGTAATAACAATTTACGACGCACCAACAGTAAATACAGGAAATAACTCTCCGGTTTGTGAAGGCGATGATGTTACACTAAATGAAACAGGTGGTGATGCAATCGATTGGTTCTGGGAAGGTCCAAACAGTTTTGCATCAACAGATCAAAATCCAACAATAACAGCTGCTACAACTTCTGCGATTGGATCATATACAGTTACCATTACAGATGCAAATGGTTGTTCAGCATCAGACAATGTAAGTGTTCTTGTAATAGTTTCTTCAGATGCTAGCATTACAGAACCAGGAAATATTTGTTCGGGTACTCTGCCATTCGATTTAGTTGCTGCAACAGCAGGTGGAACCTGGAGTGGAGACGGCGTTGATCCTGAAACTGGTGAATTTGATCCTGAAACTGCAGGTGTTGGCACACATGAAATTATCTATACAATTAGCGGTTCATGTGGAGATGCAGATACAATATATCTAAGTATTATTCAACAAGCTGATGCATCAATAACAATTACGAGCGATCTTGATACAATGTTTTTATCCAATCCTGCTGTAATTTTAACTGCAAGTGACTTGGGTGGAATCTGGACTGGTGATGGCACAGATCCAATAACAGGAGAGTTTACCCCATCAATTGCTGATTTAGGTTCACATAATATTTATTATGAAATAGATGATCCATGTGGAGATATTGATAGCATTTTAATTGTAGTTATTCCTGATCCTATTCCTGATCTTGTTATTCCTGATGTATTAACTCCAAATAATGATGGATATAATGATACATGGAGAATCCAGGGAATAAGAGCATTTGAAAATGTAACCATTGTAATATTTAACCGTTGGGGAGACGAAGTCTTTGAGTTCTCAGGAACAGGTGATGCTTATTTTGAATTGCAAAATCAATTCGATGGTATCAGAAACGATAAAGAACTACCATTCGGCACATATGTATATCTGCTCGAACTGGATAATGAAGAAGTTTATAAAGGAACCCTAACAATCATTCGTTAAAATATATAGACATGAAGAAAGTATTAATATCAATAATCGCATTAGTTTGTTTGTCTACAACAGGTTTTTCACAGCAATTACCTTTGTATAGTCAGTACATGTTTAACAGACTATTATTGAACCCTGGTGTTACAGGTAGTACTAATGCTATAGAAATAAGACTTACTGCCCGACAACAATGGGTTGGCATTGATAAAGCCCCTAGCACTCAGATAATTAGCGGTCACTTAAAGTTAAAAAATGAAACGATGGGAGTTGGAGGTGTAATATTTGCCGATAGATTTGGACCTGAATCCAGAATTGGCTTTCAGGGAAATTACGCATATATTTTACCTGTTTTTAACGAAGATGCCCGTTTAGCATTCGGTTTATCATTTCAGGTATTTCAATATCAAATGGATTACTCAAATTTTACATCTCTGGATGCTGATGATCCGGTTTTGATATACAATGTTGAAAATGCATGGTTACCGGAAAGTGATTTTGGACTATATCTATATAGTGATAAGTATTTTGCGGGGATTTCAGCCAATCAAATGATAGAACTACCAGTAAAAATAGGTGGAGAAGAAATTGAAATGAATTCACTAATTAGACATTATCACCTTATCGGTGGATATAAATTTGCCCTTAGTGGAGATTTCGAACTAGAACCATCAACATTATTAAAAGGAACTTTCATTACTCCTTTCCAAGCTGACATTAATTTTAAAGGTATTTATAAAAAAGATTATTGGCTTGCACTTTCTTACAGAACATCAGGTGATATTATCACAATGGTTGGCTTAACATACAAAGATTTTGTTTTCGGCTTTGCGTATGATATAGTAACATCGAAGTTATCAAATTACCAAAGTGGAACTTTCGAACTAATGTTAGGATATGACATTCCGTTTGGTGACGATTCAGGAAGAAGTAGATTTTAATTAGAATAAACAATTTGAAATAAAATAAAAACCTTATAATTATGAGAAACAAATTAAACAATTCAGGATTCCCATTTGAAAAGCTTTCTAAAGGAATGCACAATATCATTTGGATTTTTAGCCTAGTAACGTTAATCGTATTTTCTAATATGACACAGGCTCAAAATGTTGGTGTAAATACTACTACTCCTGATGCATCTGCAATGCTAGATGTAGTATCAACAACTTCAGGTATGTTGGTTCCAAGAATGACTATGGCTCAAAGAGATGCTATTACATTACCAGCAACCAGTTTATTAATTTATCAATCAGACAACACTCCTGGTTTTTACTATAACTCAGGAACCCCTGCTGCTCCTGTATGGGTAATGATTGGTGGTGGAGCTGCAGGTGAATGGACAGATGCAGGCGATTACCTTCATCCTAACGAAAACACAGATGCTCAGGTTTGGGAAGATAATGACATTTATGGATTTTACTATTCCGGTTTAGCAGATAATGCAGGTTACTTCGAAAGTACTGAAACATCTGTTGACAATACTGGTGTTTATGGAGCTTGCGACAATACGAGTGGATATGGCTTTGGAGGAATTTTTTCTGGCGGATATCTTGGAGTTGCCGGTCTTGGCGACACATTAGGTGTAAATGGTATAGTTAATAATCCTAAAGGATACGCTATTTATGGAACAAACTCTGATGCTGTTGGAACAGCAATTTTTGGAATAGGTAACGGAATAAATGGTAGCTATTTGACAAATGGTAGTGGTGTCGCAGGAAGTAGCAATAATGTAGGTGTTTATGGATATGGAGATGCAACAGCCGAATCAAATGGCGTTTACGGCACATCTGAAGCTACTGATGGGATTGGTACTACTGGCGTAAGTGAAAATATTGGAGTTTTAGGATTAGGCGGAACAACATCCGGCTCAATTGGTGTTTATGCAAAAAGTAAAGCTTCTGACGGTATTGGAATCTTTTCGATAGGAAACAACGCAACATCATATACTGCTACTAACGGTGCTGGCGCTGTTTTTAATGGAAATGACGGCGCACATGCTTATGGAAATATTAGTACTGGAACTGGACTAATTGCTGTTGGTAATGATGCTCCAACTATTTCTAATCTAACCGCAGGCACGGGCGTTGCCGGAACAAGTACAGTTGCTGGAGTTTATGGCTTTGGAGATAATACCGGTGTTGAGCCCAAAGGAGTCTATGGATCTACAAACGCACTTGACGGAATAGCTGTTTTCGGAGTTAATGGTTCGATAGGTGCAAATGCTTATGCTATATACGGACAGGTTGGTGATGGAAATGCAAACTTAGTCGATGCTGTGGCTGTAATGGGTTTTAACCGAGAACAAGATCCATTTTATGGTTTTGGTGGATATTTTTCGGCTGAATGGAGCGGTATTTATGCCGAAAGTAGAACAGGAAGCGGATATGCAGCGTCTTTTTCTGGTGACACCTATTCAACTGGTGATGTTGGAGGAGCATCTAAAAGTTTTGTAATTGACAATCCCGAAAATCCTGAAAACGAAGTACTCAGACACACTTCAATCGAATCACCTGAAGCATTAGTTGTATATCGTGGAAAAATCAAACTTAATAACAACGGAGAAGGGATTGTAGAAATGCCTTCTTACTTCAAATCACTCACTAAAGAAAACGAAGCAACTGTTCAAATCACTTGCGTTGGACATCCGTTTGGTATTGGTTATGAGTGGAACAACGACTTTAACTCTTTTGTTGTTTATGGTGAGGGAAATCGCGAAATCTCCTGGATGGTTATGGCAGACAGAGATGATCCCTATATGAAAGAAAATAGAAAACCCGTAATTATTCAAAAAAATGGTGGTGATAAAGGATATAAAGTGGGCTACTATATTCATCCCGAAGCTTATGGCAAACCAAAAGAAATGGGATATAACTACCTATGGAATCAGAAAAACAGAAATTTCCCTGCTGCGAATAAAACAACAACATCATCAAGAACTATATATGAAGATAATAGCGAAATAATAAAAGATACTAAACGCAATCAACTCTCTAAACAAAAAACAATTCCAAATAAAAACAAATAATTAAAACATAAAGTGGGACACTTTGTCCCACTTTTTTTAAACAATAATCTCACTCTTCTGTTATTCATTTAGAATAAAACCTTAATTTTGCAAAGTGAAATTGATAAAAACCATATTTGCTATTCTAGCCTCATTATTAACTTTAATGGGGACTAATGGTTTTATTCTTGAAAAATACTTCTGTACAGGATGTCATCAAGAAAGACAAGAGGTACAGTTTTTCGAGTTTGGAGAGATAAATCATAATCATGTGCATTGTGAAGACTGTCACGATTCTCACCATACTTGTAATTGCCATTTAGATGACCACTTAAATAATTCTGAAATTTCATATATTTCATTTGATGTATTATTTAGTAATAGTGAGAAACCTGAAGTAAATAAGACTACACAATTCACGCAATTAAACAAGTTGTTTAAAAATCTTATCTTAAATGCTGATATTGATTTTAATGGATTTGTTAAAAATAAATACTTAATAAAAATCCCCCCTTTATTATTTAAAAATATTTCAAGTACAAACTTTTGTGCTTCAACATCCTATTTCCGTTTATGATAAATTATGTGATTATAATTTATTAATTCATTAAATTTTAAAGAAATGAAAACAGTAATTAGCATTATTGTTTTTATGCTTGCTGTTATAAATATTTCATTTGCTCAGGTAAAAGGAACTGTATATGAACAGTCTGGTGATATGCAAAAATCACCACTATTTGGAGTAAATATTTATTGGGAAGGTACTAACCTAGGAACAACAAGCGATAAAAACGGAAATTTTAAAATAAATACCAGCAATAGTACAAATAATCTGATATTCAGCTTTGTTGGTTATCGAACAGATACGATTCTAGTTATAGATATTTCTGAACCTTTAGAAATAACTTTAAAAGACAGTAAAATCTTAGATGAAGTTACTATAGGAGGAAGAAATCCCGGAACCCATTATGATAGAATGGAAGTCGGAAGCGTACAAAACATTACTGGTGAAGAATTATGTAAAGCTGCATGCTGTAATTTATCTGAAAGCTTTGAAACAAATGCATCAGTAGATGCATCATATAGCGATGCAACAACAGGAGCAAAACAAATCAAGCTTTTAGGATTAGCTGGTAAGTACGTCCAAATGATGACAGAGAACATTCCTAATCTATATGGAGTATCCCAGCCTTATGCTTTAGGATATATTCCGGGACCTTGGATGGAGTCTATACAAGTTTCAAAAGGAACATCCGAAGTAATTAATGGATACGATGCTTTAACAGGACAGATAAATGTTGAATATAAGAAACCTAAGAAGTCAGACATTCTGTTTTTTAACCAATTAGTAAGTTCTGCCGGCAAAGTTGAGACAAATTTAGATGCGTCAGTAATTGTATCACCAAAGCTTAGCACAAGTATATTTGCTCACACCCAGTTTGATGTCTTAAGCATAGATGAAAACAATGATGGTTTTTCAGATATGCCATTAATCAATCAATATAACTTCTTTAACAGATGGGATTATTTTGGTAAAGACTTGACAATTAGATTCGGGGTTAAATATATTGATGAAACAAGAACAAGTGGTCAACTTTCGGGAATAAATAGCGAATCGCTTATTAATCCATATAAAATTAATATTGGAACAAAACGTTTCGAAGCATTTTACAAAATGGGTTATGTGTTCCCTGAAAGTAAATATCAAAGTATTGCCATGATTGCAAACTACACACATCATGAACAAAATTCATTTTATGGATTAAATACTTTTGATGCCAATCAGCAATCTTTGTATTACAATTTAATTTGGCAATCTGCTTTTAATGGAAATCATAATCATAAATACAATGCCGGGTTTAGTGTAAAGCATGAAGATCTTGACCAATCTTTAAATGATAGCTTAATTGCAGATCTGGAGTTTGTACCCGGGGCATTTTTTCAATATACCGGCAAACCAACAGAAAAACTCAGTGTTATTTTTGGTTTCAGAGCAGACCATCATAATTCATTTGGAATGCTTTATACACCAAGATTAAATGTAAAATACAATTTATCAGGTAATATCGTCCTAAGAGCTAGTGCAGGGAAAGGATATAGAAAAGCAAATATTCTTGCTGAAAACAGTTTCCTTCTTGCATCTTCCAGATTATTTATAATTGATACTGATTTAGAACTGGAAGAAGCCTGGAATTATGGATCGAACATTACGTTTTATATTCCAATAAAGAATCGAGATATCGCTCTAAATGCTGAATATTACCGAACTGATTTTGTAAATCAGATTATTGCAGATTTTGAGGATGTAAATAAAGTTCTATTTTACAATTTGAACGGAAAATCGTATTCTAATACATATCAACTCGAAGCAAGCTATGAATTAATAAAAGGTCTTGATGCCACTCTTGCTTTTCGATATAATGATGTGAAACAAACAATAGGTGGAAGTCTATTAGAAGCACCTTTAACCAATAGATTTAAAGGACTTACAACATTTTCTTATAAAACACCATTAGAAAAATGGCAATTTGATTTCACTACTCAATTTAATGGCGGAGGTCGTATTCCATCTACAATTGAGAACCCTATTGAATACAGATTAAATGATGAATTCCCTTCTTATACTGTGCTTAACGCTCAAATCACAAAATTCTTTAAACACTGGGAGATTTATGCGGGAGTTGAGAACCTATTGAACTTTACACAGCAAAACCCAATTATAGCAGCTGAAGATCCTTATGGTAATTATTTTGATTCATCATTAATTTGGGGATCAATCCATGGACGGAAGTACTTTTTAGGGATTAGATTTGCAATTGAACGAGAAGAATAATTAAGTAATAACTATTTAAACTAAAAATTATGAAGAGATCGATTTTAATTTTAACAATTTTAATTCTAGCAGGTGCATCAAGTGTATTTGCACAAGAAGGATCAAGTGAAAAACAAATCAAGAAAGACAGTAAGTTTACAGAAGTACAATTTAGCTGTAAAATGAATTGCGATAATTGTGCAAACAAAGTAAAAAAACAACTGGCATTTACTAAAGGTGTAAAATACGTAGAAACAGATTACGAAAAAGATATCGTAACTGTAAAATATCGTACTGGTAAAACAGATAACGAAAAGATTATTGAATCACTTGATGAAATTGGCTATAAAGCAAGTGTTGTAAAGCCTTGCTCAAGCACTAAAACCGGATGCGGACAAAAAACTTCCGGATGTGGTGGATGCAATCACAATCACTAGAATAATTGATTCATAAAGATAAAAGCTGAGCAAATTGTTCAGCTTTTCTTTTTTTGCTTGGTAATAAATTTGATGTAGTCGGAAGGGGTAATTCCTGTTTCAGCTCTAAACACTCTAAAGAAAGTGCTATATGAACTAAAGCCGGCATTTGTTGAAATATTCTCTAAGTCAAAGTCAATATTATTTGCAACATTTTCGTCAATAGCCTTCTTGGCATCTTCAGTTCTATAATGATTTATCAGACCTCTAAAATTGGTGTTAAAATTAAGCTTTATCGCATCTGAAAGGTAGGTTCTGTTTGTATGAAAATGGTAACACATATCAAAAACTGATATATTTTGATTTTGATATGCTTTTGTTCGTAAAAGATAGTTCTCTATTTTAGACTTACTTATTTTTGCTTCAGCTTTAAATTCATCAGCCTGGGCTACTTCAGAGACATTATATACCTCCTTTTGCCTAAAACCATTTAAGCCCAAATACCAAAAAAACAATCCAAAAGTTAAATATGATATTCCTATTAATCCATTTTGTGCTTCAACCTGATTATTCTCTAAAATATGAATAATAACAAAGAAAACAATCATTACAATAAAAATTACACCTATCCCTTTTATCCATCTTAATTCACTTTTATCATCTTCCGAAAATAAATCTCTTACTTTTATATAATGTTTTCTAACTATATTGGCTTGAGCAACAACATATATCATTGAAATAATTATAAATAATTTTTTATATATATCATAAACAGTTTTACCTATCACAAAATTACTTCTAATCTCAACATCTTTATCTAATAGGAATCTAACAAAATCTATTTCATATTCTTTTTGAACCATAATTCTTTGCATAACAAGTACAGTAACAAAAACAAAAATTGACGGAATAAAATGTAAATATATTGCCATCTTTTTTATCTCTTTTTCTGATGTTAACGATTTGACATAACAATACATCAAAGGGAATAAAGAAAACACAGTTCCTGCTTGATAAGGAAATAAATTAGCATAAATATTTATATAACCTTCAAATTTAAAAAATGTCATCATATATGCAAACGATGCCACAATCATTAAAAAAAACAAATACACTCTCGAGCTTTGATTTTTTAATCCACTCAATAAAAAAGTTATTCCCCACATAAATGGAAAAATGAATGCAATTGTTAAAGAAATCGTTTTTAAATCATGTAACATAGTTATCAAAAATACAAATTAATTGATCAAATTACAAAAACAGCACACATATATTCTTATCTATCTGGCATTTATAAAAATTGTTAAAATGCAAACATCTTTTTATTATTAAATCCAATTTCAAATATGATTCTTACTATATTTGAATTAGAAAATTGAAGAGAGTATTATTTAGGTTTAAACTCTTCAATAAATAACAATTAAAAACTTTGATTTCTGCCTCCCCTGTCAGAAATCATTTTAGCAATCGAATAAAAAAGTTGTTTTTCCCAGAAGCAACTTTTTTTAATTAATGTGCTTCAAGCCAATTTTCGCCAACACCACTTTCAACTTCTAATGGTACTTTAAGCTTAATAACACTTGTCATTTCCTGATTAACAATATTTTTCACCTGCTCAAGTTCATCTTTATGTACATCGAAGTTTAATTCATCATGAACTTGTAATATCATCTTGGATTTAATTTCTTCTTCATTAAATCGACGATAAACATTTACCATCGCTAGCTTAATAATATCAGCTGCAGAACCCTGAATTGGGGCATTTATTGCATTCCTCTCTGCAAAGCCTCTCACTACTGCATTTCTGCTATTAATATCCGGCAAATACCTTCTTCGACCAAACAGTGTTTCTACATATTCTTTATCTCTCGCAATTTCTATACTCTTATCCATAAAACTCTTTACTTCTGGAAAAGTTTCGAAATAACTATCTATAAGCTCTTTTGCTTCTTTTCTACTTATATTTAATCGCTGGCTTAATCCAAAAGCAGATATTCCATAGATGATTCCAAAGTTTGCGGTCTTAGCTTTTGACCTCATTTCTCTGGTAACCTCATCCTCCGGTACTTTAAATATTTTTGCAGCAGTAGCAGTATGAATATCCAAACTAAACTTATTAAAAGCCTCGAGCATATTCTTATCTTCACTTAAATGAGCCATTAACCGAAGTTCTATTTGAGAATAATCCGCAGATAAAAACACATTATCTCCACTTGCAATAAAAGATTGTCGTATTCTTCTACCTCTTTCTTCACGAATTGGTATGTTTTGTAAGTTAGGATTATTTGAACTTAATCGTCCGGTAGAGGTAATAGTCTGATTAAAACTTGTATGAATTCTTCCTGTATTTTCATTTACCAAACCGGGTAATACATCAACATAAGTATTAATAAGCTTATTTACCGACCTGAATTCAAGGATTTCGTTGATGATTGGATGTTTATCAACCAGCTTTACCAATTCTTCTTCACCCGTACTATACTGTTTTGTTTTTGTGCGTTTTGGATTTGATGTTACTTTTAATTTCTCAAATAATATTACACCCAACTGCTTTGGTGAATCAATATTAAATTCTTCACCGGCATGCTCATATATTCTTTGTTCAATCTCTTTTAATTCAAGTTTTAATTCTTCCGAATAATTAGTAATTGATTCCGAGTCAATTACTACTCCGCTTCTTTCCATAGAAACCAACACGTTCACAAGTGGCATCTCTATTTCATAAAAAAGATTTTCAAGATTTTTATCCTTGAGGCCTTTAGCAAAGATATTTTTCAATCTAAATGTAATGTCAGCATCTTCACAAGCATAATCAGATACGATATTAACATCAATATCCTTCATGTTTTTTTGATTCTTTCCTTTTGGTCCGATTAGCTCTTCAATAGAAACCATTTTATATGATAAATATTTAGATGCCAAAAAATCAAGATTATGCTTTTGTTCAGGTTCAATAAGGTAGTGGGCGATCATTGTGTCAAATAATTTACTCCTTATTGAAATCCCATAGTTAAGCAAGATAGAAATATCATATTTTAAATTCTGACCAATTATTAACTTATTTTCATCATCAAAAATCTTTGAAAATCTTTTCAAGATACTTATAATCGATTCTCTATTGTCAGGCATAACAAGATAAAATGCTTTTTTTTCCTTTACAGAAAATGAAATCCCGAGTAAATCAGATTCCATTGGATCTAAACCGGTAGTTTCGGTATCAAAACAAATCTCATCATGCTCTTCGAGAATCGTCAGTAAATTCTCAATCTCATAAGGCGTTTCAATCATTTTATATTCAAGATTATCAGAATCTTTCTCGAAACTGTCTCTTGAATCCTCAGGAACATTAGTTCCGCCACCTCCAAAAAGGTCAAACTGCAACTGTGATTGGTCATCATTAGACTTTTTATCACTTGATCCGGTATTAGTAGTTTGCTGACTTACATTTCCACCTATTATTCTGGCTTTTAGTGTATTGAATTCAAGCTCGTCAAATATTTCATTCAACTTCTCATAATCGGGTTGTTCGCGAACAAGATCCTCAAGTTTAATTTCAACAGGCACATCTGTTTTTATTGTAACCAAAGTTCTTGACAGATATAATTGCTCCTTATTGTTTTCGACATTTTCTTTTTGTTTTCCAACAAGCTTATTGATATTTTCGTAAATATTATCAATTGTGCCAAACTTTGATATCAGCTTAGCTGCTGTTTTCTCACCAACTCCGGGAACTCCGGGAACATTGTCTGAGGCATCACCCCATAATGCAAGAATATCTATTACTTTTAACGGGCTATCGATGCGGAATTTCTCGTTTACTTCGTTAATCCCAAGTATCTCAGCAGAATTCCCTGAGCGGGCAGGCTTATACATAAAAATATTTTCGTCTACCAGCTGCGCATAATCCTTATCTGGAGTCATCATATAAACTTCAGACGTTTCATTTCCAAACATCTTTGCAAGAGTACCAATTACATCATCAGCTTCATAGCCCTTAACTTCAATTACTGGAATATTATAAGCATCCAAAATTTGTTTGATATAAGGTACTGCAAGTTTTATATCCTCAGGAGTCGCATCCCGGTTTGCTTTGTATTCTTTGTACATTTCGTGTCTGAAATTTGGTCCGGGAGGATCAAATGCAACACCAATATGTGTAGGAAGCTCTTTTTTAAGTATTTCTTCGAGTGTATTTATAAAACCAAATATTGCGGATGTATTTAATCCTTTAGAATTAACTCTTGGGTTTTTAATAAAAGCATAATATGCTCTGAAAATCAGAGCATAAGCATCAAGAAAGAATATTTTATTTTTCATCAAACTAAGTTTTGCTCAAAGTTAAGAATTATTTCATCATTTAAAAACCTCTTAATTTATGTCAGAAGTTCTTTCAATCATCAGATTATTTCGCTAATTTTCCACTGTAAATAATATCGACAATGAAAACTATTGAAGAAGCTGCAAAACTGATAAAAAACTCGAAAAGCTTAAGCACTTTTACCGGTGCCGGGATATCTGTTGAAAGCGGAATTCCTGTTTTTCGCGGAAAAGAAGGAGTTTACTCAAAGTATGAGCATAAAATACTTGAAATAAATTACTATAAAAACTACACTGAGGAATCATGGAGAGCAATTCTGGACATTTTCTATGATAGGTTTGCCTCTGCCAGACCAAATACAGCACATAAAATCCTTGCTAAATGGGAAAAACAGGGAATCTTAAAATATATTATCACTCAAAATATTGATAACCTTCACCGTGAAGCAGGAAGTGAAAACATAGTCGAATATCATGGTAATAAAGAGTTCTTTATCTGTTTTGAATGTAGCTCTAAATTCTCGCATGCAGAGATTAAACTAAGCAAAGCCCCTCCAATATGTCCAAAATGCGGAGGATTATTAAAACCTGATTTCGTGTTTTTTGGTGAACCTATTCCTTCAGATGCAGCATATTTATCTCATGATATTGCTAAAACTACAGATGTTCATCTAATAATTGGAACAACGGGTGAAGTACAACCGGCTTCGTATATTCCTGTTTATGCAAAAAAGGCAGGAGCCAAAATTATTGAGATAAACCCAAAACCATCAAAATTCACAGATAAAATAACAGATATTTTCATTGAAATGAAAGCATCAGAAGCATTAACCGCAATTAACGAAACAATCAATTAATTATGAAAATAGTATTTGCAGAACCTCTTGGTGTATCAATTACAGAACTTGAAAAGACTAAAGCATATTTTGAAAACAAAGGACATTCTTTTGTTTATTATTCAGATAGAAATGATGATCATAAAGAAATCGCAAAAAGAACAAATGATGCTGATATATTAACCATTAGCAATATCCCAGTTGGCAAAGAGGTAATCTCAAAATGTCCAAATCTCAAATTGATTAATGTTGCTTTTACCGGTTATGAACATATAGACATTGAGTATTGCAAAAAACAAGGCATCTCTGCATGTAATGCGGCCGGATATTCAACTCCTGCAGTTGCAGAACTAAGTTTATCAATGGCTATAAATCTTTATCGCAAGATTTTAGATATGGATAAAAACACAAGAATTCCAGCAGACAGAAAAGGCTTTCTTGGTCAGGAATTATTTGGAAAAACCGTTGGCATTGTCGGCACTGGAGCTATCGGTCTTGCTACTGCTAAATTATTCCACGCCTTTGGTTGCAAAATAATTGCATACAGCCATACAGTAAAATTTATTGATTGGATTGAATATGTCAATATCGAAAATTTGCTTCAAAATGCTGACATTGTAAGCTTACATATACCATCAAATGCAGAGACATCGAACTTTATCAATCAGGAAAAGCTAAAGCTTATGAAAAAATCTGCAATTCTAATAAATACAGCTAGAGGAGCAATTATTGACAGTTTAGCTCTTTCAAACGCACTTAAAAATAATGAAATTGCAGGTGCTGCCATCGATGTTTATGAAAAAGAGCCACCTTTACAAAAAGATCACCCACTACTTAATGCTCCAAACACATTATTACTGCCTCACATTGCATATGCAACACAAGAATCAATGCTTCGCAGATTAGAAATTGTCAAATCTAATATTGATAGTTTCTTGTCAGGAGATTTAAATAACAGAATAGTCTAAAAAACAATCATATTCGTGAATTCGTGGCAATTTATTTGGCCACTAATGCACGAATAAAAATCAATCTATTTCCAAAACTAAAGGACAATGATCCGACATATAAATTTGATTCAGAATCTCAACCCCTTTTAATCGATTCCTAATTGGTTCGGATGCCATATGATAATCGATTCTCCAGCCAAGATTCTTAGCTCTTGCACCTGCTCTGTAAGACCACCATGTATATTTATCGCCGGATTGATCAAACACTCTAAATGTGTCTATAAAACCACTATCTAAAAATTGAGTCACCCACTCTCTTTCTTCCGGAAGGAAACCTGACACTCCTTTTTTCTTTTCAGGTTTACTAATATCTATTGGTTTATGACAAATATTGTAATCTCCTGATAAAATAATATTAGGCCTCTCCTTTTTTAATTCATCAACAAATTTCTGCACCTCTGCCAGATAATCCATTTTTACCTCTTGTCTAATATCTCCAGTGGTTCCTGAGGGGAAATATGAATTCAATATCGTTAGATTACCAAAATCTGCTCTTAACATTCGCCCCTCCGAGTCAAACTTCCTGATACCAATACCCGGTTTAACATAATCAGGTTCTATTTTTGAAAATATAGCAACACCACTATAACCCTTTTTCTCGGCGGAATGTATATATGAAAAATATCCCAACTCTTTAAATCTCAATGTGTCAATTTGATCGGACTGTGCTTTGGTTTCCTGAACACATAAAATATCAGGAGACTCTTTCTCCAGCCACTCAAAAAAACCTTTATTAATTACCGATCTTATTCCATTTAAATTGAACGTAATTATTTTCATTTTACTTGTTTTATAATTTAGAACTTAAAAATACTAATTTTGTTTGTAAAACTAAAATCCATTTTTAATGTCAGGCATATATATTCATATTCCTTTTTGTAATTCAAAATGCAGCTATTGTGACTTTTATTCTGTTGCACGAAAAGAAATGATTCCGGAATTTATAACTGCTTTACAAACAGAAATTGATTCTAAATCTAAAATATTTAAAAATAAGACTATAAAAACTATCTATTTTGGTGGTGGGACTCCTTCTTTACTTAGTATTCAGCAAATAAAAATTCTACTAACCTATATAGCAAAAAATTTCAATATTTCACAACATGTCGAAATTACTTTTGAAGCAAATCCAGATAACTTAACCTTCGAATATCTACAAAAGTTAAAGGATACAGAGATAAATAGAATAAGCATAGGCATACAAAGTCTAAATGACAAAATATTAAAATTCCTTCGAAGAAAACACTCTTCAAAGACAGCATTAAAATGCATAGAAAATGCTACAAGATTAGGCTTTAATAATATAAGCATAGATCTTATTTATGGAATTCCCGGACTAACAAATCAAACCTGGATAAATAATTTACACAATGTACTATCTTTACCTGTTCAACACTTGTCAGCATATCATTTAGGAATTGAAAAAGGAACTTTATTATTTAAACAATTTCAAAATAATTTATTTCAAAACATTGATGAAGATAAGAGTTTCCAACAGTATTTAAGTTTAATAGAGATTTCAAACAAAATGGGATTTTTACAATATGAAATCTCAAACTTTTCAAAACCGAGTATGGAATCTAAACACAATTCTGCATATTGGAAACATATTGATTATCTGGGCTTTGGCCCTTCTGCACATTCATTTTACGATAATTCCAGATCATATAATGTAAATAATTTATCAGAATATATAAAAAACCCAAAAAACAATTTTGAAAAGGAGCATTCATCAAAAACGGATCTTCATAATGAAGTAATAATGCTATCATTACGAACAAAACTAGGATTAAATCTATCTAATTATGAACATGTATTTGGACAAATGAATCTAATTACATTAAAAAAGAAAATCAGTAAATTTAATAATAGCTTATACAATATTACAGAAAATCAACTAAATTTAACAGATAAAGGAATGTTTATTTCTGATGGAATTATTGAAAAACTCTTTTTATAAAATGGTTATTATTTTTAATTTATTGTGTCGTTTTGAAATTCTTCTTGAAGAATGTTAAATACTACATTATATATTTCTTTTGCTATTATTTGATTTCCTTTAACCTTAACATGACATTCATCAATGAAAAGATTTTCATTTTCAATTAAAATTTTTTCAAGTGAAAAATAAAAATCAAGATTTTTTAGCTTATTGTCCATACAATTATATATCTGTCTTAAACACACTTCTCTATCTGAATTAGGATTTAAATTTAATGGCTGCAAAAAATGTAAATAATCAATCTCTTTACCCTGACAAAAAGCATTAATATCAAGAACTCTATTCTTATATGTTTCAGCAATTTCCTCCTTTTGATTGCTAATTAATGAATAATTATTCTTTTTGTCTAAAAACCCTCTATGTATAAAGTCTTTTAGCCTACCCAAGTTTGGAAGTGCTCCAAAAAATCTTCCTTGCAATGTTCTAACCTGACTCTGGTGTTTTATTGGTCTAAAGTCTTTCCAATTATGAGGAGCTAAAATATCCGGACATGGATAAAACCTATTAATCTCTGTAGAAATCAAATCATTATATCCATCCAACGAAATAATCATATCAGGATTATAATATTGCAAAACCAACTGAATAAGTATGAATTCCTGTTCAATTACATATGCCGGCACTCCTGCGTTTAAAACTTGTATTTGGGAATTCATTAAACTGTCATTAAGCATCTGTTCCAAATTTGCAGAAATTGAATTCTCCAACTCTAAACCATATACAACACTACCACCAGAAATTATTATTCTATAAACACTATCAGATTTATGTTTATCTCTAACAATTTTTAATCCGTCTTGATTTCTAGATCCAGCATCTTTAGTCAATTTATAATACAAATAGGGATAATCTGTTGTTTCTGCATCAATTAACTTTCTATCTTTAATTTTAAAATAAATTCCAAGAGAAAGCTCAAACAAAACAAGTGTAATAAATAGTATTAAGAATATTTGAAAAACCTTTTTCGAAATATTCTTAATACTATTTTTCAAAGTTCCTAACGGATTATTCTTGTTCAGTTTCTTCTTGACTAACTTCGATATCTTTTCTCACGTATAGCATCCAATTTTGGTTGCCACTTCTCCAATGATATCCTAAAGAAAAATCAAGAGGTTTAACTTCTTCATTCAAATAAGCTTCATTCAAATCTTTTTGAAATAAGTATGTTGATTTAAAATCTGCTATTGGTTTTTCATATACTCCATATAGGTAGTAATCAAAGTCATCCAGAAAATATCTAAATGGAATTCCTGTATCATCCTCTAGAACCGCATCAGCATTTGCTAATACAGTATTTCGAATACTAGAAAATGTTTCATAATGGCTTAAATAAGATGCAGATTTAATAAAAGTATTATTTGTTCTAACGCCTTGCAAATATTGCAAAAACACAGGATTTTGCTCAAACCCATCATCAGAAATATTTGCATAAAAATATGTTAATTCTTTAAGTTTATCATCCCCTTCTTTACGAATTTTAAATTTAATACACTCTGACACATCAAGAGAATTTGTTGGTTCTTGAATTTCTGTAAAACTCACACCATCATTTTCTAGCCTATAATATCCAAAATCATAAATCTCATGTCCTGTTCTGTGTAAAAACACATAAAGTAATGGCAATACTCCATTTACCTTTTGTTTTCTTAAATCCTGATCCATATTACCAGTAATAAAATAACTACGTTTGTAAATATCTCTCAAAGCAAAATTTACAGCATCAAGATACCCTTTCAATTCTTCTTCATCAAGAGAATACAAATCAGGAATAGTTCCCAATTTTTCCATAGCAATTAAAATATATTCATTTGAATTAGGAAACAAATGAAATGCATTTAAGAAATCAGGACCAGAAAACGGATAAAACAATAACAATGTATCATTTATTTTAGGACTTAATTCATCTACTGACCAAATGTCCATTTTAGCAAGACGCTCATTTGTAATCCTTATCCAAGGCGTATCAATCGACATTTTATAATCATCCCAAAATCCCATATCATCAGTAAAAACATCTGCAAAAGCATCTGCTTTATCTCCTCCCAAAAGAGCTGCAATTTGATCAAGAGTGGTATCTTTAGGATATGCAATTACATTCTCATTATTTACAGTGTCTTTTTCAGCATCACTATTTTTATTTTTTCCTCCTGAATTACAGGATAATATTAAAGAAAAAGTAAATACACAAAATATTATTATTACTTGTTTTTTCATCATAAATAATTTAAATTTTCCGTAAAAATACATTTATTTGTTAAATCAGACAACCAAATGAAAGGGTTTTCGTCAATATTTTGATTTATATTAAAATTTTATCGTATATTTACAGTTCTTATTTGGGCTATTTTATTAAAAAAGAGGATAACAATGAAATATTTTATTTCTTTAACTTTTGTCTTATTTACTTTGTTAGGATTTGGACAATTAGAAGTTAATCAATCTGGGATAAACACTTCCTATACAGAAGGAGAACCAGTAATAATACCTGGAACAAACATACTGATGACTCCACCAGAGCATTTTTTGGTAAGCGAATCTATTCCGGGGTTAATACATCCAGGCTCGTCAACAACAGTACAAGTACAAGAAATTATCGGAACATCATATATTATGATTCAACAAGCTATGACACCTGAACATTTTGAAACACAAAATGTAAATTTAATTTCTGAAGAAGAAGTTAAATTAAAAAATGGAATGAATGGTGTTTTATATCTTGTTGGATTTACCGTAAAAGGATATGACTATGAAAGGCTTATGCTTTTTGCAGGAGATTATAATAATACTATTTGGATAAATGCAAATTATCCAAAATCTGCAAAATCATTATTGCACGATATTTTAGTAGAAAGTTTATTAACCGCACAACACATCAAATAGAAATGATAAAAAAGTTACTAATATTTTGTTTGTTTCTTGCCATTTGGGGGATACCGGGAATATTCTCCCAAAATATTTTAGTGCATGAAATACCATATAGCACTCACGATCAGGATATGTGGGGAGCAGGAGACGCATTTAGTCTGGATTTTGACTATGATTTATTTAATGTACAGGTAGATGAAAACTTTTCTGAAGGATGGATAGAAGAAATCCTTGGAACACAATGGGGTATAGGTGTTGAAATGGGAATGTGGATGTTTTTACGTTCTACATTTAGTATGCACGGCTTTACACTCGGTTCTGTTGATGTTGACTATCCTGTCGAAATTACTCTGGATTTTCCCGATGATTACACTTTCGACCATGGTGAAACAGTTCCAATTCATTCTTCTTATGAAGTCCTTGATGGTTGGGCTCTTGAAACTCATTTCCCAACTGCCGGTATTATTGCCCTTGACTTAGAATATGGTTTTGGATTAAATTTTGACATTATTGTTTGTATGGTTGATTGTGAAACAATTCCAATTATTCCAACAATTAGTATTCCTGTAGATCCATTATATACTGACCCATTGCCTCACGATTCTATTGCTATATTTTATTTAAACGGAATTACAGGCGATTGTGTATACCCATGCCTTGATGAAACAACAGGATTGCCAACTATATGCGAAGATGATTTACTTCCAATCGTTATCCCTGATTGGTTTGGAATAGGATTAACTGGAGAAATTGATATCCCATATGTTGAAACTGACGATTGGCTTGATACAGACACTCAATGCCTACACGCACACGGACAAGACGAATGGCTTTGGTTTAATCTGAACATTATGGATTTCCTTGGATTTATTTGTGGTTTTATCCCTCCTCCTGAAGGACCAGCAATCCAAGAAGCTATAGATTTTCTCGAAGGAGGAACAATAGAATATGAAATTATTTCAGGAGTTAATGCTGTTATTGAATATTTTATTTTACACATGGATCTTCATATGTCAAGTTACATGACTCAGGATTTCTCCTTTTGCCCAACAATATTAGCAACCTTAGCTTTTGAAACGGACTTACCTTATTCCGAAACAGATCCGGAAAATGGAGATGCTATAATAGCCGAAGGGGTATCAGACACTATTACTTTTGCAATAAATAACGACCTAAATATTACTTACCCATGTTATGAATGGGATTCAATGGAAGTATTAAGCGTAACATACAATATTACATCCGGATTTTATAATCACACTTGGGATTCAATTACTTTTGACTTTATTTTAGAAGCAATTTTCTTTTCTGTATCTATTCCATTTGACGATATTATTCCAGTTGCAGAAATGCCGGAATTTTGTATTCCTGAAATAATTGTTGACAATGCCGATTTAGGTATTACTCAAACAATAAATGCTTGCTCACCAGCAATCCCTACTCCTGCTATAAGTATGGAAGAATATATGCCTGTTGGATACCAAGAAAGCTTGTCTAAAGGTGGAGGTTCTAGTGAAAATCAAGCTAAAGATCTCGAATTCTGTTTTCCTACAAACTGTGAACCACTAATTTCAGAAACTTTCCCATTAGGATATATTCCACTCACATGGTATGATCAAGAATGGGATTTACAAGGATTTGTACAAGACACTGTATTTTCAGGAACTTGGTTATTTCCATTACCTGAGTTAGATATAGAAATTACCGGACAAGATGTTTTATGTTTTGGTGACACAAGCGGTATTGTTTCTGTAACAGCAATAAATAGCTCCCCGGACTTCACATGGGAATATTCTTGGGGAACAATTAATACTCATGCTGGACCAACAGACGAAATAACAGTCCCATCAGGATATTATTATGTTACTTTAACAGATACTTACGGATGTAAAGTTTTTGGAGAAATGAATATTGCTGATGAAAATCCACCTTTATTATCTAATTTATATGCTGACGATGTTCTCTGTGCAGGAGAACCAACAGGAAATTTATATTCATATGTATCAGGAGGAGTACCTCCATATTCCTATTTATGGGAACCCAGTAATAGCACAGACCCCAATCCCACAGGAGTATATGCAGGCATGCATGTACTAACAATTACAGATGCTGTAGGTTGTGAACATATTGACTCTGTTTTTATTGACGAACCAGACGCACCAATATCTATGCCTTTTAACGATATCGGACATGTTTCTTGTTATGGATTAAGTGATGGACATATTGATATTGAAATTGATGGTGGAACTCCTCCATATTATTATATTTGGTCAAATGGACAATTAACACAAGATCTTTTAAATATTCCTGCCGGACTATACTCCGGAACAGTAATAGATTCTCATGACTGTCTATTTGAATATGAATTTGAAGTCACACAACCAGAACCATTAGAATTAACAACATATACTCAAGATGTGCTCTGTTATGGTCAAAATACCGGAACAATTGATCTTGTTGTACAAGGAGGAACCCCTCCATATGAATATGAATGGAATAATGGTGATGAAACACAAGACCTATTAGGCGTTTTTGCAGGAATCTATATAGTTACTGTTACTGATGCTCATGGTTGTATAAATTATACAATGGTTCAAATCGACCAACCTAATTTACCTCTTCATGGAGATATCACTCCTACTCATGTAAGATGTTTTGGAGAAGGAAATGGAATTGCAGACTTAAATGTATTTGGAGGTACCCCTCCATATTATTTCAGTTGGAGTAACGGAGAAATATCAGAAGATATTTACAACTTGATCCCTGGTATTTATAGTGTTACTATTAATGATGGCCATGGATGTATTGCCGGAGATACAGTTCAAATATTCCAACCTGACTCACCAATGTTTGGAACAATAACTGGAAATAATATTACTTGTAATGGAGGGGATGATGGAAATATATATATTGATGTAACCGGAGGAATTCCACCATATCATTATGAATGGAATACCGGAAGCTGGCAAGAAGATCTTATTGGTGTAGAAGCAGGCTCTTATTATGTTACTGTTACCGATGAAAATTATTGTCATTACAATATGAATATTGAACTAACAGAGCCTGAAGAGTTTTATATTCAACCTATGGATAATCCAACAATTTGCTACGGACAAAATGCAGAAATAGGAATTGGAATAATTACAGGTAGCATCCCTCCATATACCATAGAGTGGAGTAACAACGATGTGGGAATGACAACTACTGTCACCCCAACTGAAACTACAACCTATTCTGCAGTTGTTATTGATGCTATGAATTGCATTTCCGAAGAAATAGAAGTAACGGTTAAAGTACTTGATTCTATCACAATGAAAGTTTTTGCTTCTGAAGACACTGTATGTCCAGGAGAAATCGTTGACTTTGATGTTATAATTGAAGGTGGAGGTGTTTCTGGTAATCAAGTTAGAGTAAATGATTCTATTATGGATTTACCTCTTTCAGTTAATGTATTTAACGACACAATATTTGAATTTTTAATTTATGACGCTTGTAATTTCGATAGTGTCAAAATAGAATATCCTTTATATACTTATCCTTTACCTCCTGTTGACATTACTGCAGACAAAACAAATGGATGTACACCTCTTACTGTTCAGTTTTACGAAAACAGTCAAGACATTGGACAAAGATATATTTGGAATTTTGATGATGGCGATTTTGAAAATCTTTCATTTGATAAAAACCCAATTCATACTTTTTATAATGCTAGAACTTATCACGTTGGTCTCGAAATCATTTCAGCAGAACAGTGTAGCATTGATACAACTATTGCTATTACTGTATTTCCTATCCCAACAGCTGAGTTTAGAGCAAATGAAACCAATGTTACAATGGCAACACCTGTAGTATATTTTACAAATTATACTGAAGGAGGATTCTTTTATAATTGGAATTTTGGAGATGGAAGTGCAAGTACTGCTCCTAATCCAAGTCATACTTTTTCTCTACCAGGAACTTATCACGTAAATATGGTAACAACTTCTCTTTATGGTTGTGTTGATTCTACTGGTGTTGATATTTTTGTCTCTAATGAATTAGCAGTATATGCCCCTACAGCATTTACTCCAAATCATGATGAACTCAATGAAACATTTAAAGTTATTGTAGATGGTGTAGATTCTGAAACATATTCATTATCTATTTATAATCGATGGGGAGAAACCGTATTCTTCTCTGAAAACTACGAAGAAGAATGGAATGGTAGACGAGAAGAAGAAGAATGCCCAGAAGGTGTTTATGTATGGATACTTACTTTCGTTGACCTATACGGAAATGAACATTATGAAACAGGACAGGTTACTCTTATAAGATAACTCCTTTGAGTAATTTTCACCTAAAAAAACACTATAATTAAACGTAAAAGAAAATTATAGTGTTTTTTTATTAATTTTGTTCTGTAAATATTACTATTATGAAAAATAATTTACCACTCATCCAATATGCTAATCTAAAAGACAAAGTAGTTTTAGTCAGAGTAGATCATAATGTTGTTAAATCAGGATTAATTCATGACCCTTATAGAATAGATGCTACAATAGGAACACTATTTCACATATTAGCAAAAGGAGGAAAGATTATTCTCATGACACATGTGGGACGTCCAAAAAACAAAAATACAGGTGAAATAACAATAGATAATAAAACATCTGTAATGCCTATTGTAAAATATCTAAGCAATAAATTACATATCAATATTGAAGTTCCTGAATTTTACTCACATGAGAATAAAGGTTATCTTAGTATTGAAACAAATATTAACCACTCAATAAAAAAGCTTAAAAATAGCGAAATTGATGCTATTTACTTACCAAATACCAGATGGTTTATGGGAGAAGAAGCTGAAGCTGAAGAAATGGATAGGTTTGCTAACCAACTTGCTGGATTAGCAGATATCTACATTAATGATGCTTTTGGAAGTTGGCAACCTCATGCTTCAACAATCGGAATAAACAAGTATCTTCCTTCGTATGCTGGATTTTTAATGCAAAAGGAAATAAAGAATCTGGAAAGGCTATACAATGCTGATAAACCTTTTCTTGCTGTTGTTGCCGGTAGTAAATTTGACACAAAAATTGAACCGCTGTATGCTTTACTGAAAAAAGCAGATAATCTTATATTGGGGGGAGTAATGTATAATGCATATTTATGTGCAAAATATGGAATTTCTATTAAAGGTGTAGGTGAAAAAGATATTAAACTTGCCGGTGAATTCGTTGAATTTGCAAAAAAATATCCAAATAAGATTGTAGAGCTACCATTTATTGTAGAATCTGATGTCTTAGGTTCAAAAGAAACCGGAAAATATCGGGTTCATGATATCAGAAAACTAAAATCGGGATATTCTTTAAATTATATTCTTGATGTATCCCCAGAATCTTTTGAAGATGATCATGTAAAGGACGTATTTCATAGTGCCAAAACGGTATTCGTTAATGCTGTAATGGGATTTACACCACATTTTAATGATGGAACAATCGCTTTAGATACTTTAATTGATGAGAATCCTGAAGCTGTAAAATTATATGGAGGAGGAGATACAATGCAGGAGTTAAAACGACTTTTACCAGGATTATATATCATGGCACTGGATAGCCCAAAATACTATATTTTTACAGGTGGTGGAGCCGTATTAAAAGCAATCGAACAGAATACTCATCTTGGAATTGAACCTATTGCGGAATTAATAAAAAGAAAAGGAGACTAAAAGCCTCCTTTTTTCTTTATTCTCTCAACATTCGTTATTTTATAGTAATGCTCTTAGTAACTTCACCATTAACAGTTTGAATCTTAACAAAATAATTTGCTTTTCCCAGTTTACTAATATCAATTACTTCTTTTGAGCTATTTGCTTCTGCAGAGTAAACAACCTTACCCAACATATCTACTATAGAAACCGCTTCTAGACCTTCAGCCTCAACAGTTATCTGATGTGAAGCAGGATTAGGATAAATCTTTACATCTTCTTGTAATTTTGAATTTATCCCGGTACCATTATCTATTGTTATATAATCATATTTTGTTAATTCATCTGCTCCTCCTTCATTTGACACTACTAATGTAACATCATACATACCTTCTTCTGCATAGGTAACAGTTGGATTTTGCTGATCACTAGTTGGAGGAGTTCCTCCTTCAAATGCCCAAGCCCATCCTGTTGGATCGTTTGTGCTTTGATCTGTAAACTCCACTTCTGTCCCTGTCGTTGTATTTGTAGTATTTGCAGAAAATTCGGCTATTGGAGCAGGGGGTAATACAACAATACTTAAAGAAGTATCATCTGTCATTTGTGACATTTCAACAGGATTTCCAAGCACATCAATATATGGAGTAATATACAATGTTAACTGATATTCTCCAACTTCTGTAGGAGTACCTGTAACCTGAACGCAGTAACGTGTAATAGGATCAGTAACTTCAAACATCTCCTGACTTTTACACCAATCTAATCCTGGAGGTAAATTCTCAACATCATCAACTCTAATCTGATAAATGACAGGCAAACCTTCATATTCAGCAGGAGGAATAACCGTTACTGTCTCATCATAATACTCATCGACTGTTGCTGTTGGCATTATTAATGGGCAAATTTCACCTGGATTATTAATCTCTTCACATGTCGGATCTGGAGTACATGCCGGGTCACAAATTTGTGCATTTAATTGCAACACAAACAAAGTTGCAATAGACATAATAATTAATGTAATTTTTTTCATTTTGATTAATATTTGGTTAAACTTTTAAATATTTGCACTTAATACAATTTCAAATCGTCTTGGAGCATGCATATCTCCTGGTCTTCCCACATATACACGATTAAGTATGTTTTTAACAATAAATGAGGCTCGTAAGTTTTCACTAAATTTAAATCCAAAGCGCAAATCAATATTCAAATATTGTCTATTTGCATTTTCTATTCTATAATCCCAATACCCTGGCAAAATCATCCCACTAAATAGCTGATAAAAAGCATAATCTCTAGAATTAACTGTTTCTGGATCTCTTTCATCACAAAATAATCTGTCAACGTTGTCCATTGCGCTGCGCCATATAATATTTGCTCCAAAAGTAATTCTTTTAGTCTCTAGATTTAAATCCGCTTTAATTGTATGTTTAATTCTATATTTTAATATTGGTGACAGACTAGAGGCTGTTGTATCTAAACCTTGTCGAGATACAGGATTACTATAGGTATATGCCAACATGCCTGTAAAATAATGTTTTCCGATTTTACCACCAATCGTACCAGATAAATCTAGTCCAGTTATTCTTACATCACCATAATTTTGCGATTGAAATCCAATTGTTGCAGGAACAGTATCTCCATCTTGCCAAGGCATAAATGTAACCGGATTAAATACTCCAAAACTAAACTCCATCATATCATTAATATCCTGATTATATATTGCTAAATCAGCAAAACCTCTCCACTTTCCCAATTTATATGCTTGTTTAACACCAACTTCTGCACTCCAACTACTTTCTGAATTTAATCTAGGATTTGGTAAAATATTTACCATTCCCAAAGATGTAGCAGTATACTTTTCAGCAATTGAAGGAAATCGGTATCCTTGACCAAAAGATGCCCTTAAAAATGTTCTTTCTGCAACTTGATAATTAGCACCTGCTCTAAATACTGGTCTTATCGGTATCTCAACATAATCTTCTCCAAATTCAACATTAAATGCAGATTCTGTTTGTGTTGAATCTAATAGGAAATACTCTCCTCTCATCCCCAAATTGACTTTTAACCTACCAAATCTAGCATCTATCTGTGTATATCCTGATATATTTGTGCTATAATGATCTCCAAACAAATTTGACTCAACAGTACTTGGTGCATATACTGCTCCTGCTGTAAGATTCCACCTTTCAGCAATAACTGTTTGATATTGATATTCAACATAATAACTATGTGCAACACTATTTTTTGAAGTATCTTCAGGCATCACGTTTTCTGTAATAAAATATCTTGTGCGTAAACTATATTTTGAACCATTTGGTTTATAATAATATATAAATGGATCAATATTCATTCTATAGCCTTGTGTTGCCACACTTGATCCCAAAGTTGGATTAGCAAGATATGGTGTTGTGTCTGATTCCCACATAAAAAAATCACTCATATCTAATGCCATAAAATTAGAATTAACACCCAGAGCTAATCCATTTATTTTTTTACTCCTATACCTCACATTTGCATTAAACCTACTTCTTTTTTCATATTCTAACTCTCTATATCCTTCATCTATAAAATGATTTCCTCCTAACGAAAGATCAAGATTTTCGAACTTTTGACTATGTGAAAAGCTAAACCCTCCATACATAGGATTTCTAACAAAATAGAATATTGGTTCTCTTAGAGGTACTTTAATTTTACTATTTTCTCCACTAAAAAATTCGTTCCCCCACCAGCGAGCTCTTTCATCCTTTGGAGATCCATAAATACCATAAAAATAAGTAACCTTTGTTTTGGGTTTATCTGTAGGATATGCCGACCTAACATTTATTACTCCTCCAATAGCAGACGAACCAAACAAAGCCGAACTTGCGCCTTTTACCACCTCCACTTGAGAAATGTTTTCTACAGGGATATAATTCCACTTAACATCACCACAATCAGCAGACATAATTGGCAAATCGTCCATTAAAATAACAACTCTACTTCCTGCACCATAACTCCAGCCAGTACTAGAACGAATACTTGGCTGCTTATCATTTATGTCTACACCAGCAACTTGATTTATAGCATCTGACATATTAAAAGAGTTATTATTTTCTATTGTTGTTGGCTTTATTACTTCCATAGAAACAGTAACTTCTGATAATTTTTGCTCATATTTACCAGCACTTACAACAACTTCATCAATAATTTCTGCTTTTTGATTAATTTCAACATCTAAAACTATTTGATTCCCAACTCTTAATTCGACTGTCTTTAAAACCTCTTCATATCCAATATAAACAAATCTCACATTGTAAGTACCTGGATATAATGCTATTTTATAATTACCATCAAAATCCGTAGTTGTTCCTAATTGAGTTTTATCTGTTAAAAGCTCATTTGCATTATCAATAATAATATTGACACCATATAAAGCCTCCTTATTCACTTTGTCTATGACTTTTCCGTTTAATATAACCGTTTGGGAAATTAAAGAAAATTGTACAAGCAAGGCAATAATTAATAAAAGAAAACATTTCCTCATACTAATAAATATATTGATTATTTCAAAACAAATGTATATATATTGTTTGTTATATAACAATTTTTATTGCCTGTTTTAGTATTATTTTTGCCATACATTGTATAAATACGTATAAATACGCATTACAATTTATACTAAGAAAAAGCGTAAAAAAATAAATACAAATACACTTAAAGTCTAGTTCTTATAGCCTTTAAGCTAGGAAGTTCTTTACCTTCAATATATTCTAACAAAGCCCCTCCGGCAGTTGAGACATAACTTATTTTGTGGGCTAGCCCATATTTGTTTAATGCAGCAATACTATCACCTCCTCCAACAAGAGAAAATGCCCCAAAATCTGTAGCTCTGGATACCGCAAGAGCAATTTTAATTGTTCCATTACAAAAATGATCCATTTCAAAAACTCCCATAGGACCATTCCATAAAAGAGTATTTGATTTTTCTATTATTTTTGCAAATGTTTCAGCAGTTTTTATTCCTATATCCAATCCCATCCAAGATTTTGGAATCTCATTTATTTTACAATGTTTTATTCTGGCATTATTATCAAATTTGTCTGCAATAATACAATCTATTGGCAAATATAACTTAACATCTGTTTTCATTGCTTGCTCTAAAATATCTTTTGCAACAGGAATATAATCTTCTTCAACAAGAGATTCTCCAATATTACCTCCCATAGCTTTAATAAAAGTAAAAGCAATTCCACCACCAATTATTAGGTTATCAACCTTTTCCATCAAAGCTCGAATTATATCTATTTTTGTGGACACTTTTGATCCTCCTATTATTGCAGTAAAGGGTTTCTCTCCTTTATAAAGAACCCGATTAATATTATTTATTTCACTTTCCACAAGATATCCAAGCATTTTATCTTCCGGAAAATATTTTGCAATCATATAAGTAGATGCATGAGCACGATGTGCGGTTCCAAACGCATTCATAATATATACATCCCCTAATTTTGCAAGTTTTGCTGCAAACTCCTCATCATTTTCTGTTTCCATTGAGTTAAACCTCAAATTTTCTAATATCATTACTTCTCCAGGTTGAAGACTTTTTGACAATTTATCTGCTTCAGCACCAACACAATCACTGGCAAATTTTACTTCTGTTTCAAGTATTGTCGACAAATAAGGAACAATATGTTTAACAGAGAATTTTTCAACAACTTTTCCTTTTGGTCTTCCAATATGAGTCATCAATATTACAGCACCACCATCGGTAAGTATTTTTCTTATTGTTGGAATAGCTGTAACTATTCTTGTATTATCAACAATTTCAAATTTATCGTTTAATGGAACATTAAAGTCTACACGCATCAACACCTTTTTGCCATAAAAATTATAATCATCTATACTAAATGATTCAATAATTGCTTTTATAGAAGGCAAATTTTTCTTTTCGAAATACTCAAGCAAAGCTCCTCCTGCAGAACTTATATACGATATTTTATGTGCAAGACTATATTTATTAATTGCAGCCGTTGTATCACCACCTCCTACAACTGAATAAAGGCCTTTATCTGTTGCTCTTGCAATTGACAAGGCCAATTTTAGTGTTCCATAAGCAAAATGTGACATTTCATATACCCCAAGAGGGCCATCCCATAATAACGTTTTAGAATTTTCTACAATTTCAGCAAATAAATCAACGGTTTTTATTCCAATATCAAGAGCCATCCACTCATCAGGGATTTCAGAAAACTCACAATGTTCTATATTTGCATCATTGCCATTTTTATCTGCAATGATACAATCCACAGGTAATTGTATATTCACATTAAATTTTTCTGCGTTTTCTAAAATTCTCTTTGCAACAGAAACATACTCATCTTCCACCAATGAATTACCCACATTATATCCTTTTGCCTTAGCAAATGTATAGGCAATTCCTCCTCCAATAAGCAAATTATCTATTTTAGGCATCAATGCTTCAACAATTCCAATCTTAGTAGTAACCTTATCTCCCCCTATCATTAGAGTAAATGGAGATTCTGAGCCTTTAACTAACTTATCAAGTTTTTTAATTTCACTTTCAAAAACATATCCAAACATTTTATCGTAAGGAAAGTACTTTGCTATAGCAGAAGTCGAAGAATGATTTCTATGTGCTGTTCCAAAAGAGTTATTTACATAACAATCTCCAAGTTTAGACAACTTTTCTGCAAAAATTTCATCAGCCTCAAGTTCTCCTTTATAAAATCGAAGGTTCTCAAGTAACATAATATCTCCTGGTTTTAAGTCTTGAGCCTTCTTATATGTTTCTTCTGATAGAGGATCTTCGCAAAAATTTATTTTGCGTCCTATGAGTTTTTCTACATATGGTAAAATATTTTTTAATGATCTCTTTTCTATGTACCTACCTTTGGGTCGCCCCCAATGAGTTAATAATATAATTGATCCATTTTCAGATAAGATTTTTTGAATTGTAGGTAATGATAGCCTTATTCTTGTATCATCAACCAAATCATATTCATCACTTGTTATTGGAATATTAAAATCCACTCTCAATAAAACCCTTTTGCTATCAAAATTATAAGAATCTAAGTTATTCATATGCAGATTATTCTATAAATACATTTTATTATAATTCAACAAACTTAGCACCTTTAAATAAAAAATCAATGATTTTTTTATGTTTTTTTAGCATATTCAAAAATATTTATTATCATTTTCTCTTATCTTAATTATTTTAAAGTTTTACATATTTTATTCTTTTTAAATGCTTTAAAAAAATAGCTTTAATTCTCTAAGACTTTTACTATTTTTGTAATATATTAGGTGATATGAAATTTAACAAGATAATAGGACACTCTAACATAAAAGAAAATCTCATCAGAGCATTTAATAACAATCGGATGAGTCATTCTTATCTCTTTTATGGAAATCCGGGTATTGGAAAACTTGCACTAGCTATTGCATTTGCTCAATATGTTTCTTGTAAAAACAGAACATCCACTGATAGTTGCGGAATATGTGCTAGTTGCAAAAAATATGAGAAGCTCATTCATCCCGATTTGCATTTTGTATTTCCAGTAATTACCCAAAGCGGCAAAAAATCTATTAGCGACACTTATATTGAAACATGGAGAGAAAGAATTCTATCTAACCCATATTTTTCTTATCACGATTGGTTATTTTCTCTTGATAGTAAAAACAAACAAGGCAGCATTCACAAAGATGAATCTTCAGAAATATTACGAAAACTAAATCTAAAAACTTTTGAATCAGACTATAAATTTATGATTATCTGGTTACCAGAGATGATGAATAGTACAAGTGCTAATAAATTATTAAAAATTTTAGAAGAACCACCACAAAATACTATTTTTATATTGGTAAGTGATTGCCGCGAAAATGTATTATCTACCATTATTTCACGCACTCAACCCATCAAAATACTAGGAATTAATGACGATTGCCTAAAAAATGCAATTATTGATGAATATAATATTGGAGATAAAATGGCATCTGACATTGTTAGAATAAGTAATGGCAGTCTTATTGAAGCAAGAAAACAGATAGTTTTAAACGAAGAAACAGAATATAACCTATCAAAATTTACAGAACTAATGAGAGTGTGTTATGCAAGAAAAATTCAAGAAGCAATTTATTTTGCAGAAACAATGGCAAAAACATCTCGAGAAAAACAAAAGAGTTTTCTTTATTATTGTTTAGTATTACTGCGTGAAAATTTTATTTATAATACTAACTTAAGCGAAGTAGTTTATTTAACAACTAAAGAATTTGAATTTTCAAGAAATTTTTCAAAATTTATTAATTTCTCAAACGTTACTGAACTTACTGAAATATTTGAAAAAGCTCATTTTCATATAGAAAGGAACGGAAATGCAAAAATTATTTTTGTTGATATTGCATTTAAAATAATGAAAAACATAAGAAAAAAATAAAAACTATGACAGACCGAGAATACGAAAGAGGTTGTGCGACATCATGTGTAGATGAAAACGGTTGCAATATAAGTAGTGTAGAATGTTGTAACAAGTTAAACGTTTACGATTGGACTTCTGACATTAATGACCCCCAAGAACAAAATAGATTTTTTGAAGTGCGTTTTAAAAACACCCGAAAAGGAATATATGAAAACACCTCTGGACTAAATCTAAAAAATGGTGATATCGTTGCTGTAGAATCATCCCCAGGACATGATATAGGTATAATATCAGCAAAAGGACGAATTGCAATTTTACAAATGTCAAAACATAAACCCTCAAAAGATAATACTTTTAAGAAAATTTACAGAAAAGCTCGATCATCAGACATCCAAAAATGGCAAGAAGCAATAAGCAAAGAAATTCCTACAATGCTAAGAACAAGAGAACTTGCAGATATGCTAAATTTATCTATGAAAATTGGAGATGTCGAATTCCAAGGAGATAAAACAAAAGCAATATTCTATTATATAGCAGAAGAAAGAGTCGATTTTCGTGAATTAATAAAAAAAATGGCAGAAGAATTTCGAATAAGAATCGAGATGAAACAAATAGGAGCTCGTCAAGAAGCCGGAAGAATCGGAGGGATTGGACCATGCGGAAGAGAATTATGCTGCACAACATGGATATCGGACTTTAATTCAGTTTCAACGAACTCTGCAAGATTGCAAGAACTATCTTTAAATCCACAAAAACTTGCAGGACAATGTAGCAAACTAAAATGTTGTCTTAATTATGAATTGCCCTTATATTTAGATGCAAGAAAATTATTTCCAGAGAAAATTAAATGTATCAAAACAAAAATTGGCAATGCATATCACATTAAAAACGATATTTTTAAACAGACAATGTATTTCGAAATCAAACTAAACGAAATCCCTGTTATCAGAGCTTTACACGTCAACAAAGTTAAACAAATAATGGAATTAAATGAAAAAGGCATTTTCCCTGATGAAATATTTGAAATAGAAAAACCGGGAGGCAGAGGCAATTCCTATAAAGAAGAACTAAACTCTGAAAGTTTAACCCGATTTGACAAAACAGAAAGATCACATAACAAAAAGAAAAAAAGAAAAAAGAATTTTAAATCAAAAAATCATGAAAAATAAATTTATTATTCTAACAACATTTCTAATCACATCTTGTTTATTTTCATGTGATAATAATAAAGTGTTTGAAAATTATGTAGAAATAGAAAACAACATTTGGTCAAACAAAAACATAATCAATTTTGAATTTGAAATAAATGATACAAACTCATTACACAATGTATTCATAAACATTCGTCATGCTAGTTTATATCAATATAATAACCTATGGATATTTATCGAATCTTCGGCTCCAAATGGAACAAAAGAAACAGACACTGTTGAATGTGTCCTTGTAGATAAAAACAACAAGTGGATTGGTGATGGATTAGGCGATATTTGGGATGTTCAAATTCCCTGGAAAACTAATGTGAGATTTAGTCATCAAGGTTTGTACCGTGTAAAATTCGAACAAGCAATGAGAGTAGAATTACTACCCGGAATTATGGATATGGGATTAAGAGTTGAAAAGGTTCCGTCAAAATAACACCAAGATGTCACAAAAAAACAAACTGTCAAAATTTGCAGAAAATAAAACATTTCCTCATTTCTTCGAACCTGAGTTACATTATTCAATGCATACTGATTATGAATTAAAATCAAAATGGAAAAGTGACTTTTTTAAAAACGATAATCCTATAATTCTCGAAATAGGATGTGGCAAAGGAGAATATGCCGTTGAACTTGCACAACAAAATTTAAACATTAATTATATTGGAATAGATATTAAAGGAGCTAGAATGTGGCGTGGAGCTAAAGACTCTTTTACCATGAGTCTCAAAAACATAGCTTTTATTCGAACTCGTGTTGAGTTTACTCCATTGTGCTTTTCAAAAAACGAAGTTAATGAAATATGGATTACATTTCCAGACCCACAACTTGGTCCTAAAAAAAGAATTAAAAAACGTCTTACTTCATCCCTATTTTTATCTAAATATCAAAACTTTCTTGTTAATAATGGCATTATACACCTTAAAACAGATGATAACACTCTTTATGAATATACAAAAGAAGTTCTTTTATTAAATAATATAGAAATCATAAAAGATATTTATGATCTATATAATTCTGATTTCTATACAGGAATTATGAAAGTAAAGACACATTATGAAAAAATATGGACAAAAAAAGAAAGGACTATAAAATATTTGAAATTTAGATTACCATCCAATTTAAAATTAATTGAACCTATTATTGAAAATGACGAATAGTAGTTTTTTTGAAAAAGTTTATGAGGTTGTAAGACAAATCCCTGTTGGCAAAGTTACATCTTATGGTGCAATTGCTAAAGCAATAGGAAGCCCTCAGGCATCAAGAATGGTGGGTTGGGCTATGAATAATGCACACAATAAACAAGAATGGATACCTGCTCACCGAGTTGTAAATAAAAATGGATTACTTACCGGGAAACATCACTTTGGCGGAACTAATACTATGCAGGAATTACTTGAAAGTGAAGGAATTATTGTTCATAATAACAAAATAGAAAATTTTCACAACGTATTCTGGAAACCTATATTCATAAAGTAAATATTCTCAAATCTTTTTGAGTTATAGTTAATTCTTTTTGCAACAATAGATATCAAAGTTCGTAAAACCAAAAAGAACAATAATTATCATAATGACTTACAATAAAATTGATACAATAAAGAACTTTATTAAAATCTCCGACAATCCTATTATTGTTATTAATAAAAAGGATGATATTTTATATGCGAGCAATAAATTCCTTGAGATTCTAAACCTCAAACTTACTGATGTTTTAAACATTAAATACAAAAACATATTAAAATTCGACATTCTATATAATACATTTTATATTTCTCATAAAAACAATAGATTATACTTAACAGAATTATCTGTTGACGTAAACAATTTTCATCATAAAGTTTTTATTTTTTGCAAGCGTATATCTGAAAACTTTCATAGTGATTTTATTCATAATTCAAACTCAAACATTTTGTTTGTCTATAACTTAAATCATCAAATAATAGATTATAATAATGTAGCATATAAATTCCTCAATCTAAAAAAAGAAAGCGTCATTAACAAAGAGTGCTTTAAGATATTTGGCAAAACAGAAATATGTCATGACTGTCCAATATCTCAAAGTTTAGTTACTGGTAAAATCACACAAAGCATTAAATATTTTTCGGAAATTGACAAATGGTTTGACATAATAGCATATCCTATTAAAAACGAAACGGGCAACACTACTCACATAATTGAACAACTAAAAGATATTTCAAAACAAAGACAAATTGAACAAAAGTTAATAGACAATCGATTAAAAATAAATCAACTAATTGAAAATATACCTGGAATAGTTTATCAATGCAAGAATGACATAAATTGGACTATGCTTTTTATGTCCCATGAAACACAACGACTAACCGGGTATTGTCCCGAAGACTTTATTCAAAATAAAAACCTTACATACGAAAAGATAATACATCCTAATGATAAAGTAAGAGTTCGAAATACAATAAAACAAAGTATTTTAAAGAATAAAAGCTTTATAGTTGAATATCGAATAGTCACAAAGCAAAAAGAGATTAAATATGTTTGGGAAAAAGGAAAATTAATAACATTAAATCAAGATACATGTATTGATGGGATTATTCTAGACATCTCTGAAAGAAAAAAAATTGAAACAGAATTACGAGATAGTGAAGAAAAACATCGATTAATAATCGAAAACCAAAACGAACTTATTATTAAATTAGATAAATATGGAAGATTTATATATGCAAACAAAGCATATTGCAATTATTTTGCTAAAAAAGAAGATGAAATAATTTCAAATAGTTTTATGCCAAACATACATGATGATGATAAAGAAAAGACCAACAAATCGATGATGCAATTAAAACAATATCCGCATTCATGTTATCTAGAACATAGAGCAATGACCATAAATGGATGGAAATGGATAGCTTGGAGTAATAAAGCTGTTTTAAACAATAATAATGAAATAATGGAAATAATATGTGTAGGGAGAGATATTACAGATAACAAAATAATGGAGTTCGAAATTATTAACGCTAAAGAAAATGCAGAAAGAAATAACTTTTTAAAAACAATTTTTCTAAATAATGTAATCCAAAAAATTCAAAATCCACTTACCAAGCTATCAAATATAATAAATAATTCAACCAATATTTCTTTTTCTGAAATATCCAAAAATGAAACAACAAATATTATTAATAATTTACTAAATTATATAAATAATTTATCTGAAATTGCAATCATTGAAGCAGGTAAATTAAAGACTAACTATGAAGCATTTGATTTATGCATACTCTTAGAGAATATTTATAATAAATTTAAAAAAGCGAATGAATTATCTAATATCAATTTTTTTCTTAAAAAAAATATCCAAGAGCCATACATAATCAAAAATGATAAAACTAAAATCGCACAAATACTTACACATTTATTATCAAATGCTTTTAATTATACAAATAAAGGAAAAATAGAATTAGAATGTCAAACATTTGACAATTCTATTATTTTCAAAATCAAAGATACTGGTATTGGAATCTCCAAGTATAAATTAGATGCTCTTTTTGATTTAAATGAAATATCTAAATTAAATGATAACGAAACATTTGGTTTTGGACTTCAAATTTCAAAAGCATATGTCAATTTATTAGGAGGAAATATGAATATTGATTCTCATAAAGACATAGGAACTTCAATAAAAATAGAAATTCCTATTAAGCACAAATTAGATTCTAGTACAAACATCAATAATGCTATTCCAGATTTAAACTCACATCAAGTTTTAGTTGCTGAAGATGAAAAAATAAATTTTCAACTAATAAAAACAATACTCACAAAAGCCGGCGCAACAGTTTTATGGGCTCAAACAGGTAAAGAGGCAATAGAAATAATAAAAAACAATAAAAACATATCTTTGGTACTAATGGATATAAAAATGCCTAATCTCAGTGGAAGTGATGCATTAATTGAAATTCGTAAAATTAATAAAGATTTAAAAATAATTGCATGTACTGCATTTTCACAATCTGATGATTCATGTAATTTTTCTATAAATAAATTTGATGAATTCCTTCCTAAACCAATAAAAAGAAAAGATTTATTTAAAAAAATAAATAAGCTACTATGCTTTTAACGCATTTGCACCACTTGTTATTTCAAGTATTTCGTTTGTAATTGCAGCTTGTCTTGCCTTATTATACATTAAAGTAAGATCTTTAATTAATGATGTTGCATTATCTGTTGCCTGATGCATTGCTGTCATTCGTGCTCCATGCTCTGCAGCATTACTATCAAGTACCACTTTATAAAATTGTATTCGTAAAGCTTTAGGGATCATTTCCTCAACAATAGCTTGCATATCCGGTTCAAATATGTATTCCGATGGATTATCTCTTTCTTCTACATCAATTTCCATTGGTAAAAAAGTCTCTGCTATTTGGTATTGTACTGCAGCATTCTTAAAGCTATTATATACTAATTCTATCTTATCAAATGTTCCTTTTTTAAATTCAGACATAAGATACTTAGACAATTTAACCGTATTGGCAAATGTTAAATCATCGAATATTTGATTTCCCGTTTTCACGACACTATACCCTTGTTTTTTTACATAATCATTTGCTTTCTTTCCTACACAAAAGTAATGTATGTTTTCTTTTGATAAATGCGAATAATTCTGCTCTATTAAACTTTTAGTTTTCTTACAAATATTTGCGTTAAATGCACCACATAAACCTCTGTTAGATGTCAATAAGACTATTAAAACATTCTCAACTGGTCTCTGAGTATTATATACTCCCTTATGATTTTTATCTATGCTGGAACACACTTCAACCAAGACCTCTTTAAGTTTATTTGCATAAGGTCGAATTTGGACAATCCTATCTTGAGCTTTCTTTAATTTTGCCGCTGAAACCATTTTCATGGCAGATGTTATTTGTCGTGTCGACTTTACAGATGAAATTCTGCTTCGTATATCTTTAAGTCCTGCCATTTAATCAATTATTTTTTATACTTTTCTACAAATTGCATAGCAACTTCTTCAAGAACATTTGTAATATCATCACTCAATTCTCCTTTTGACAAACGAGTCATAATATCTTTATGATTTAAATTCAAAAAGTTGACATATTCTATTTCAAAGTCCTTTACTTTTTCTATTGAAATACCTTTTAATAAGCCTTTAGTTCCGCAATAAATAATCGCAGCTTGATTTTCTACTAAAACAGGACTATGTTCTTTTTGCTTGAGTATTTCAACATTTTTTCGTCCTTTATCAATTACAGATAAAGTTACTGCATCAAGATCAGAACCAAATTTGGCAAATGCTTCAAGTTCTCTAAATTGCGCTTGATCAATTTTAAGTGTTCCGGCAATTTTCTTCATACATTTAATTTGCGCATTACCTCCAACTCTCGAAACTGATACTCCTACATTTATTGCAGGACGTACTCCAGCATTAAACAATCCAGATTCAAGAAATATTTGACCATCAGTAATAGAAATAACATTTGTTGGAATATAGGCAGAAATATCTCCTGCTTGAGTCTCAATAATTGGTAGTGCTGTTAAGGAACCTCCTCCTTTTACTTTATGCTTTAGACAACTTGGCAAATCATTCATTTTTGAAGCAATTTCATCAGACTTAATTATTTTAGCTGATCTTTCTAAAAGTCTTGAGTGTAAGTAAAACACATCTCCCGGATAAGCCTCTCGTCCTGGAGGTCTTCTTAACAATAAAGACACTTCGCGGTATGATACCGCTTGTTTTGAAAGATCGTCATAAATAATTAGTGCAGGGCGTCCTGTATCTCTAAAATATTCTCCAATAGCACATCCTGCAAAAGGAGCATAAAATTGCATTGCTGCAGGATCAGATGCAGATGCAGTTACAATTACAGTATAATCTAAAGCTCCATAATTTGCAAGAGTCTTTGCAATATTTGCAACTGTTGAACCTTTTTGTCCAATTGCAACATAGATACAATATACGGGTTCTCCTTGTTCGTAAAAATGTTTTTGATTTATAATTGTATCAATAGCAATCGCTGTTTTCCCTGTTTGTCTGTCTCCAATAATTAATTCTCTTTGACCTCTACCAATTGGAATCATTGAATCAATTGCCTTAATCCCTGTTTGTAACGGCTCATTTACGGGTTGACGATAAATAACTCCTGGAGCTATTCTTTCTAGAGGCATTTCAAATAGTTCTCCTCCTATTGGTCCCTTACCATCTAAAGGATCCCCCATTGTATTCACAACACGTCCTAACATTTCTTCGCCAACCATAATTGAAGCGATTCTTTGCAATCGACGTACAACATCATCTTCTTTTATTTCTTCACCCGGCCCCAATAATACTGCCCCAACATTATCTTCTTCAAGATTTAAAACAATCCCTTTTGTGCCATTTTCAAATTCTATGAGTTCATTGGCTTGAACATTATCTAGACCATGTATTCTGGCAATACCATCTCCTACTTGGAGAACAGTTCCTACCTCTTCTAAATTTGTTTTCCCGGATAAACCTTCCAATTCTTGCTTTAAAATTTCTGATACTTCTGATGGTTTAATATCTGCCATAGCTATACTCTATTATTTGTTATATTAATTTTTGATACGATTTGCTTGCCAATTTCTTTTTAATCTCTTGTAATTGGGTTTTTACACTAAGATCAAGTTGTTCATTATCTATCCTGATAATTATTCCCCCAATCATATCGCTCATTATCTTATTTTTAATTTCAACATTTGATTTATATGCATCTTTAACAATCTCACTTATTCTTGCTTCTGCTTTTGAAGTTATATCCTGATGAGTTGTAACAATAACTTGTTTTATATTTTTTTCTTTCCTGTATTGTGTTTCAAAATTTCTTGCAATGTCCAAAATGTATGATTCTCTATTTTTTTCAATTATAAAAAAAATAAATCTCATTGTAAGCTCATTTACAACTTTCTCAAATACGTTTCGTAAAACTTCTTTTTTATCTACTGAGGAAACAACTGGACTTGAAATTATCTCAGTAAATTCAGGAACATTTTGTATACTTTCTCTTACTATATTAAAATCTAGATATAATTCTTCTAAAATATCTTTTTCCTTAGCTAATAAGAAAATAGCTTTAGCATATCTAACTGATATTTTATTTAAATTCATAATTAGTTAAGTTTAACATCTTTTAACAAATTATCTACTAATCTTTTATGATCATCTTCTGATTTAAGCTCTTTTCTAATAACTTTTTCTGCAACAACAATAGATAAATCCAATACTTGATTTCTAATTTCTTCCATTGCAGCCGATTTTTGTGCTTCTATTTCAGAAGTAGCTAATTTCTTAATCTTTTCTACTTCTTTTTTTGCTTCACCTTTTGCCTGATCAATAATATCTTCTTTTATCCCTTTTGCTTCTTGAAGCATTTTATCTCTTTCTAATCTTGCTTCTGCTAACAAATTTTCGTTATCTGACTGCAATTTTTTCATCTCTTCACGAGCTAGCTCAGCAGAATTTAAAGCATTTTCAATACTTTGATTACGCTCTGTAATCATTTTATTGATTGGTTTCCATGCATATTTACCTAATATAAGTAATAATATAATGAATATTATACCTGTCCAAAATATTAATCCAATTCCCGGTGTTACAAGATCCATATTATTTTTTTTTAATTGTTAAAAAAACATTTCCCGGAGCCAATCGCTCATCGGGAAATGTAAGTCCTTTTAAGCTGAAAGAGCCATTAGTGCAACAACTACTCCAAACAATGCAACACCTTCAACAAGTGCAGCAACAATAATCATTGCAGACTGAATGTTTTTTGCAGCCTCTGGTTGTCTTGCAATTGCATCCATTGCAGAGCTACCAATTTTTCCGATACCATAACTAGCACCAATTACTGCTAATGCAGCGCCAATAGCTGGAATTCCTGTCATAATAATATATATTAAAAGTTAAACATAAAAAATTCTATCTCTAATGATGTTCTTCAACCGCCATACCAATAAACAAAGCCGAAAGCATCGTAAAAATATATGCTTGTAAAAATGCTACTAAAATTTCTAAACAATTCATAAATAGAACAAATATCATAGAAACTGGCGACATAACAAATGACTCATAAATAAAAATCAAAGAAACAAGACTTAATATAATAATATGGCCTGCTGTTATATTTGCAAACAAACGAATAGTTAATGCAACTGGCTTAACAATCATACCCATCATTTCAACAATTGCCAAAATTGGTTTAACAAAAACCGGTACTCCTGGCATCCAAAATGTGTGTTTCCAATAATGTTTATTACCATTAAAATTTATAGCAAAAAACGTAAATATTGCCAATGTCATTGTAACAGCAATATTTCCTGTGACATTTGCATTTCCAGGAAAAATAGGAATGATACCCATTAAGTTATTAAACAATATAAAGAAAAATATTGTCAACAAAAAAGGTAAAAATTTCTCAGTCTTCTTGCCTAAATTTGGATATACTATTTCATCTTTTACATATAAAATAACCGGTTCAAAAAGAGCTTGTATACCTTTTGGTCTACCGGGATTTTTTTTATAAGATCTTGCAATACTAATAAATACAAGCAATAAAATAAAAGCAACAATCATCATTGCTAAAACATTTTTTGTTATTGAGAAGTCTAATGGTTTATCATTTAAAACAACATGCTTACCGTCTTCTTCTTTCACACTAATCTCTCCATACTCATCAGCAAGATAAATTTTGTTATGATGTAGAATGTATGTATTTTCTCCTTTCACTACCTTATTATTCTCATGCTCGAATTCAGAGGACATGAAAATATCCAAATTCCCGTTACAAAAAAGTATTACTGGCAATGGAATAGAGACGACAACTTTTTCATTATTCTTATTAGTATAATCTAAAATATGCCATTCGTATGAATCTTTAATGTGATGCATTATCATTTCGCTAACATCAAACTTCTGCTCTTCTTCTGCCTGATCATTTGCTGATTCTGATGCAAAAACAACATTACCAAAAATAAAACTAAAAGAAAACACTACCAATAAAACAAAACGCTTCAACATAAATCACTGAATTAATGTGTCACTACAAATTTACATTTTCAAAATCAATTTCCAATAAAAAAATTGTTTTTATTTATTCTTACTTTTAAAATCACGCACAAGATAATAAACTTCAATTATCAAATAAATGAAATATGTCATAAAAAACTGTAAAACATATTCTTTTCTAAAAGCATGAGAACCTTGCAATACAGGAAATAAAAATGCTATAGATAAAGCCATCTTTATCAAGCTACTACTCATAAAAAGAAATCCAAATATTTGCCTTTTTGACTTTTTAATAATTATTTTTATTGCAACTACAGCCAAGATAGTGATTGACAACAAAAATGGATGTATATAAAAAATATTTGGCGTATATAATTGTCTATGAAAACATTTAAACAATAAATAATGAAAACAGAATATTATTATTCCAGAAAATACAAATTTTAATAATAATTTAAGATCCTTACGATTTATTAACATTATTTACTTGTTTAATCACAAGATATAAGGCTGCAAAAATTGAAAAAAGAGATAAAACTATTGTAAAAACAGGTGTGTTCAAATCCAAATAATCATCAAGCCATGCACCGCCAAAACTCCCACATGCAATAATAATCCCCATCTCGAATGCAATTGTAGAAAACCTCACAAACTTATTAAATCCACCCTTAATTTCTTTGTTTCTATTGCTATTTTTTAACTCCATTTTCCGGTTTTGTGTCTACCGGCTCTTGTGCCTTAATATTGCCTCCCATATTACAAGTACCTGTAAAAACTGCTCCAGGTTCTATCGACAATTTTGATGCAATAATATCTCCGGTAATCTTGGCTGTAGATTTTAAGATAAGTAATTCTTCTACAGTAATTTTTCCTTCAATATTTCCTGATATCTCAGAATTTTTACAAAACACCTCTCCAATTAATTTTCCTGTGGCTCCAAGTACAAGTTTTGACTTAGAATTTAAATTCCCCTGTAATTTACCATCTACACGTATATCTCCATTTGAAACAACATCACCAGTAACAGATGTTCCATTACCAATAATATTTAAACTATTCATTTCTTCTTCGTAACTCCTTGCCATATGTAATGATTTTAAATATTTTGTTTACAAATATAATAAAATAAATTCTCTTTTTTTTCTTTTTTCAAGAAACTATATATATTTTTGTACAGTTTTGTGGATGGATTTGGATGCTTGCAACCACGAATAAAAAATTGCTAAAAGTCGTCTGGCCAATATCTAATAAGTCCACAACTATTTATAACATTATAAAATTTATTAATATGAACTATTTTTTTACATCAGAATCCGTATCTGAAGGACATCCAGATAAAGTTTCTGATCAAATCTCAGATGCTATTTTAGACGAATTTATGGCATTTGATTCACATTCAAAAGTTGCTTGTGAAACAATGGTTACAACAGGTCTTGTTGTAGTTGCAGGAGAAGTTAAATCGACATCTTATGTTGATGTCCAAGAAGTTACACGTAAAGTCGTAAACGAAATAGGCTATACAAAAGGAGAATATCGTTTTGATGGAAATTCTTGTGGTGTTCTTTCTGCTATTCATGAGCAATCTCCTGACATTAATCAGGGTGTTGTTAAAGGAGAAGGCCTACACAAAGAACAAGGCGCAGGCGATCAAGGGATGATGTTTGGGTATGCTTGTAAAGATACTGACGATTACATGCCATTACCTCTTGATTTGTCACATAGAATCCTTCAAGTTCTTGCAGATATCAGAAAAGAAGGCAAAGAAATGACTTATTTACGCCCTGATTCAAAATCACAAGTAACAATAGAATATAATGCAAATAATATTCCCGTAAGAATCGACACTATCGTTGTTTCTACTCAACATGATGATTTTGACAACGATGAAATAAGAATGTTAAATAAAATCAAAGAAGATATTAAAAAGATTTTATTACCAAGAGTAATTAATGATTTACCTAAAAGAATAAAATCATTGTTCAAAGATGATTACATATTACATGTAAATCCGACAGGAAAATTCGTTATTGGAGGACCTCATGGAGATACCGGATTAACTGGTCGCAAAATCATCGTTGACACATATGGTGGAAAAGGGGCTCATGGTGGAGGTGCTTTTAGTGGGAAAGATCCTTCAAAAGTTGACAGATCTGCTGCTTATGCAGCAAGACATATTGCAAAAAATCTTGTTGCTGCTGGAGTTGCGAATGAAATACTCATCCAACTTGCATATGCAATTGGAGTTGCCGAACCTGTAGGTGTATATACAAACACTTATGGATCTGCAAACATAGATATAACCGATTCGCAAATAGCAGATAAAATAAAGTCTATCTTTGACCTTAAACCTGCCGGGATAGAAGACAGACTAAAACTCAGAAATCCAATATATAAAGAAACTGCTTCTTATGGACACTTTGGAAGAAGTCCAAAATTTGTAAAAAAACACTTCGACTCTCCATATCAAGGTTCTAAAAACATTGAAGTAGAATTATTTACTTGGGAAAAACTCGATTATGTAGATATTATAAAAAAAGAATTCGGGATTTAGTTTCTAAACCCTTTTTTTAAACCTCCTATTTTATTTAATAAACAGATTAGGAGGTTTTTTTTATCAATTTTACGTATTTTCGTAAAAAATTAATCAATGGAAAAGTATAGAAAATATATTGTTGGATTTATTGGAATTGTACTTTTATTACTTTTTGTAATATACTTTACAAATATTATCGGTTGGATTTTAATCGCTGCTTTTGTTGCAGCAATAGGAAATCCCATCGTTGAAGGAATTCGTAAATTCCGAATTAAAAAAATTGTCACACCTAAATGGTTAGCTGCTCTTTTAACAATAATCATAATGTGGTTTATTGTTATTATTGCATTTAGATTATTAGTTCCTCTTGTAATTGATCAAATAAGCGACTTTCAGGCAGTTGACATTGAAACAGTCTCTGAAGGGCTCGAAAAACCAATAAATAATGTTGACGAATTCATTCAACAAACCCCTATTTTAAATCAACCAGATTTTTCAACTGAAGATTTTATTATTGAAAAAATTACTTCTATTGTAAATTTTGGTTCTGTAGGATCATTAGTAAATGACTTAGGTGGAACAGCTGCGAATTTATTCTTATCATTGTTTTCTATTACTTTTATTAGCTTTTTCTTTCTCAAAGACAAACATCTTTTCGACAAAGGCGTATTAGCATTAGTTCCCAACAAATATGAAACAAAAACTCAAAAAGTTTTAAAATCTGTTCGCAATCTTATTGCTAGATATCTTTTAGGAGTAATATTAGAAACAATATTTATGATGACATTACTGACTTTAGGCCTTTATCTCATAGGTGTTGAGTTTCATCTTGCATTACTAGTTGGCATGATTGGAGGAACATTAAATATAATCCCGTACATCGGACCTTGGATTGGCGCAGCAATAGGAATCATTCTAATTACAACTGCAAATATTAATCTCGACTTCTATAATGAAATAATGCCTTTAATTTTTAAGATACTTGGTGTCGTTGTTGTCGCTCAATTAACAGACAATATTTTATTTCAACCACTAATTTACTCTAAAAGTGTCAAAGCTCATCCATTAGAAATATTTATAGTAATTATAGTAGCTGGAAGTCTATATGGCGTGCTTGGAATGATGTTAGCCATACCAAGTTATACTGTCATTAGAGTTATTGCTAAAGAGTTCTTAGACGAATATAAATTTGTGCACACCTTAACACATAATATGGATAAAATAGAAAAATCCAGAGTACATATTAAGCATAAAAAAAACAAATCTAAAGAACACGATAAAAAGTCTAATTCAGAAAACGAAGACAATAATGCAGATATTTAAATTTGGTGGAGCATCAATAAAAACGCCAGATGCTTTAGATAATATTCAAAAAATTGTAATGAACCAAAACGATTTGGTAATTGTAGTTTCTGCTATTGACAAAACGACAAACAAACTCGAGTCTCTTGTAGATAGTTATGTTAATGATGATAATAATACTTATAATATTTTTAATCAAATAAAAGATTTTCATTTAAGCTTTGCTAAAATTGCTTTAGGTAAAAATTATAGCAATATTCAAAATCCCATTTTAACAATTTTTGATTCTCTGAAAAAGATAATTATAAATAAATCTCCTTATACATATGACAAACTTTATGATGAAATTGTATCACATGGCGAATTATTAAGTTCTCTTATCTTATCAGAATTTTTATCCACTAAAGGAATCATAAATCAGCTTATTGATATTAGATTTCACATTATTACGGATTCGAATAATCGAGATGCAAAAATATTATGGGATAAGTCTAAAGACAATATTAAAAATGTTTTTTTAAAAAATCAAATATATGTTACTCAAGGATTTATAGGAAGAGATCAATATGGTGTTAATACTACTCTTGGTAGAGAAGGTTCAGACTACACTGCATCTGCACTAGCATATATTTTAAATGCAAAAAGTGTTACTATTTGGAAAAATGTCCCAGGAATAATGAATGCCGATCCAGCTTGGTGTAGTTTTGCCGAAAAGATTGACTATCTTTCGTTTAGGGAAGCTATAGAATTAGCATTTTATGGAGCAAAAATCATTCACCCTAAAACCATAAAACCTTTAGAGAATAAAGAAATCCCACTATATGTAAAGCCCTTTTTAAATCCGGACAAAAAAGGTACAGAAATAAAAAAACTAGACTACAAGCTTAAACTAATGCCTATTTATATTTTGAAAGAGAATCAGATCTTACTTTCGGTTTCACCAAGAGATTTTTCATTTATAGTAGAAGAGAACATTAGTAAATTATTTGGATTATTTTCTAAATACAAAATGAAAGTTAACATTACTCAAAACTCTGCAATAAGTTTTTCAGCATCATTAGATGGTAATAATAGAAATTTTGACAAACTGATCGAAGATTTAAATGTTGAGTATTTTGTTAAGTATAATACTGATTTAGAACTTATTACAATACGTTATTACAATGATGACTCTATTAGAAAAATGACAATGCATCGTCACGTTCTTGTATCTCAAAAGAGCAGGACAACAGCACGTTTTGTTTTATCGTAATTTATACTTTTCTACCATATGCTAAATCTCCTGCATCTCCTAAACCGGGAACAATATAAGATTTAACTGTTAATTCATCGTCAATTGCTCCAACCCAAATACTTATTTCATTTTCAGGTAATACTCTTTCAATATAATCTAGTCCCTCCTGACTTGCAATAATAGCAGCAACATGTACATGTTTTGGTTTACCATAATCCAATAATCCTTTATATGCTAGTTCAATACTTCCGCCACTAGCTAACATAGGATCATTTATAATTACAATTCTATCTTCAACTGGCGGTGAAGATATATAGTCTATTTTTATCTCAAATTGACCACTCTTATCATATTTTCTATAACCTGCAATAAAAGCACTATCTGCATGGTCAAAGTAATTAATAAATCCCTGATGAAATGGCAATCCTGCACGCAATATTGTTGCCACAACTGGTTGTTCTTGTAATATTGGAACTTGAGCTATTCCAAGGGGAGTTGTAATATCCTCATCTGAAAATGGGAATTCCTTGCTCATTTCATACGCAATAACTTCGCCCATACGAGCAAGATTCTTTCTAAATCTTGCTCGATCAAGTTGTATTTCATGATCTCGTATTTCTGAAACAAATTGATCTAATAATGTTCCTTTTCCACCTAAATTACAAATCCTCATTATAAAAAACTTTAATAACTATTACAATTAATGCTAAACCACAATAAACTAACCTTACATTTTATTAAATCTTTAAAGTGTAATATTAATAATTATATATGTAAAATACTAAAATAAATTATGTTTTTTAAATTGTATTGTATGGATATCTTTCAAAATGAATTTTGCGTACCATATTAAATAATAACTTTTTAAATTCATCAATATTTTCTTTTTCCTTTGCTGAAACAAACACACAAGGAAATGTACTTTTGGCAAAATATACATTTTTTAAATCCTCTAAGGAAAAATTTCTTTTAGTTTTAGGTGTAAGATCATCATTTTCTTTTGGAATAAAAGTAAATTGGTCAATTTTATTAAAAACAACTAAGACAGGTTTATCAAGAACATTAAGCTCTTTCAAAGTTTCATTCACAATAAGCATATGTTCATCAAAAGAAGGATGAGATATGTCAACAATATGTATAATTAAATCTGATTCACGAGTTTCATCAAGTGTAGATTTAAAACTTTCGATTAATTTATGTGGTAATTTTCGTATAAAGCCAACGGTATCACTCAATAAAAAAGGTAAATTATCAATTACTACTTTACGCACAGTAGTATCTAAAGTTGCAAAAAGTTTATTTTCGGCCAACACATCAGATTTACTTAACAAATTCATTATTGTTGATTTACCAACATTTGTATATCCAACCAAAGCAATTCGGACCATTTGGCCTCTATTTTTTCTTTGTTGAAACATTTGTTTATCAATTTTAATAAGATCCTTTTTTAACTTTGAGATTTTATCTAAGATAATTCGTCTATCTGTTTCTATCTGAGATTCACCCGGTCCCCTCATACCGATCCCCCCTCTTTGTCTTTCCAAATGCGTCCACATTCTTGTAAGTCGTGGTAAGATATATTGATATTGTGCTAATTCTACTTGAGTTTTTGCATGTGCAGTTCTTGCTCTTTGAGCAAAAATGTCGAGAATAAGATTTGTTCTATCAATAATTTTTATTTTCAAGAACTTTTCAATATTTCTTAATTGAGTCGGGCTTAATTCATCATCAAAAATTACTAAATCAATATTAGTTTGAACAATATAATTTTTTACTTCTGTTAATTTCCCTTTACCAACATAATACTTTGGGTTTGGAACAGGAATACTTTGAATAAAATTTTTCTTCGGTTCGACACCGGCTGTTTTTGCAAGAAAATCCAATTCATTAAGATATTCGATAACTTGTTCTCGCTTTTGATCTTTATTTATCACGCCTACTAAAACTGCTTTTTCCAAATATTCCTTACTAATCATAGTGCCCATATTCCCTTAATTGTATATAAAAAGACCCTGTCCAAAAAGACAGGGTCACACATATCTAATGTATATATTTTTAATATAATTTAAAATTAATTGGTACAACAAAAGTAACAGGAACTGCTTTCCCTCTTTGTTTTCCTGGTGTCCAATTAGGTAACATTGCCACAACTCTTTTTGCTTCTGCATCCAAATATGGATCAACACCTTTAGCAACTTGCACCTTAGTAACACGCCCTGTCTTATCTATAACAAACTGAATAAATACTCTTCCTTGAATACCATTTTCTTTTGCTATTTCAGGATATTTAGTGTTATCTGCAATAAATTTCATTAAAGCAGCATCTCCACCCGGAAATACAGGCTTATCTTCAACTACAGCAAAAGCAATTGGCTCAATTTCCTCTTCAACTTCAACTTCTTCAGTTGTAATAATATTTGTATTTGTACTTGTATTCTCATCAGCTTCAGAATCTATATTTATATCATCAACTTCCACATCATCTTCTACAACTACAAGTTCTTCAATAACTTGTTCAGGTTCTTCAATCTCTTGTTCAACTTCTTCGGGTTGTTCTTCCTCAAAAGTGTTTTCAATCTCTTCTTCAAATACCTCATCCATATTTAAGTCTCCAAGATTACTTTGAGAAACTTCTTCTGTTGTCCATTCAAATGCTACTAAACAAATTGCAAGAGCAATTGCTAAACCGATTTCAAGAAAAATCATTTTTTTCTTTTCCAAATCTACTTTTGGTGATTTTTTTATTTGCATTTTTTTAAATTTTAATTGTGTAAAATTAGTGATTTTCTATTTTTCTGCCAAACATTAACAGCATTTTTTCTACTAAATGATACAAAACAGAACATTATTCCATAAAAACGTCCATTTTTTTTTATTTAAAACAATAAAACTAAAAATATTTCTACCACAAACGGCTTTAGCCCTCGCTACAACAAATTACTCAACGCATTTCAACTAATTCAGTTTTATGCAATAATTATCAACTTACATCTCATAATATTTATCCAAATTTTTAATATAATCTAGTTTATATTTAATAAGTATTAGAAAAGTATTATCTATCAAAATAATGGTAGAAACCTAAAAAATAATTGTATAAATTTTATAACATAATTATTTACTATATCGTGTATTGATTTATTAGAGTCCTAAATCCCCCTTTGTTATAATCCATTAATTTCATTTACTAAATATCTTCTCATTATATTACTTTTGTAAAATTAAGTTTAATAAACACATGGGAAACTACACAGGTGAAATTTTTGCAGTTGCAACCTCTTTTATGTGGACAATAAGTGCATTAGCATTTGAATCAGGAGGGAAAAAAATTGGATCCCTTCCATTAAACTTTATTCGTCTATTATTTGCTTTTGTTTTTATTTCTATTTACTCATATTTTTCAAGGGGCTTGCCTTTTGCAACAGATGCTAGTCTAACCACATGGGCCTGGTTAATATTATCTGGTTTAGTTGGATTAGTAATTGGTGATTTAATGCTTTTTAAAGCATATGTTTTAATAGGCTCCAGAATTTCTATGTTAATTTTATCCTTAGTCCCTCCCATAACAGCTTTTTTCGGATGGTTAATTTTAGACGAAACTCTAAAAGGGCAACAAATTATTGCCATGTTAGTTACATTAATCGGAATTTGTATTGTATTGCTTTCAAAGAAACAACCTGATGCATTACAACAAAACAAAAAAAAGCAACGAAAAAACATTATTGGATATTTTTTAGCTTTTGGCGGTGCAATTGGTCAATCAGGTGGTTTAGTTTTAAGTAAAAAAGGAATGGGAAACTATGATGCTTTTGCATCTACTCAAATTCGAATAATTGCAGGAATTATTGGTTTTGCAATAATTATAAGTTTTGCAAAATTATGGAAAAAGACCTTTATAGGTATGAAAAACGCTTCTGCTATGAAAAGTATTTCTCTTGGAGCTTTTACCGGACCTTTTTTAGGAGTTTCTTTTAGTCTTTTAGCAGTTCAATTTATTGAAACAGGGATTGCAGCCACTCTTTCTTCTTTAGCTCCTGTAATAATAATTTTACCTTCAATGTTGATTTTTAAAGAAAAAATTCATGTGATGGAAATTATTGGAGCAATTATTTCTGTAATTGGTGTTGCAATTTTTTTCTGGAATTAAAAAACCGACATTTCTGTCGGTTTTCACATTTTCTACTCTAAATTAAAGTTTATCGGCAACACAAAAGTCACGGGTACAGGCATATCTCTTTGTTTTCCTGGTTTCCATCTAGGAAACAAGGATACAATCCTTAATGCTTCTGCATCAAGATATGGATCTACTCCTATTGCTATTACAGGATCTACAACTTTGCCAGTTTCGTCTATTACAAATTGCACATATACCTTACCTTCTACGCCATTTTCTTTTGGTATCGAAGGATATACAGAAATACTATGAATAAATTTAAACATCTCCTTTTCTCCACCAGGATATTCAGGTTTATCTTTTACTTCGTAAAAAGGAATAGGCTCCACAGGGTCGTCTATTACTACCGGTTCATCTGAGACAATAATCTTTGGAATACTTTTATTTTTTGCTTCGCTATCGAATTTAATTTTATCAACTTTTTTATTATTTTCAACAACTGTTAGCTCTTCAATTATTTTTTCTTCTTCTACTTTCGGTGGTTCCTGTTTTGGTGGTGGTGGCTCTTCTTTTGTAATAGGTATCATTTCTATTGATTCATCTCCATTAGATAAATTCCCAAGATCTACAGTATTTACATCATCACTTGACCATTCAAAAGCTGCTAAACATATCCCTAATGCAATAATAAATCCAATTTCAAGGAATAATCCTCTTTTCCGTTCCAAATCTACTTTGGGTGATTTTTTTGATTTCATGTCATTAAATTTTAAGTGAATAAAACATTAAATAATTCTTATTTCTTTGTAAATGTTTATTCAATATGATACATATTTAATGACTATTCCACAAATGCTTATAAATATAAAGCGATAAATTTTAGATTTTATTATGTTTTGGGCAAGATTAATGGAAGAATTGCCACAAACGGCTTTAGCCCTCAACGAAGTTAAATCACGAAAGCACTAAAACGAGATTAATTAGATTTTTTTTCCTGTTGTTCATATAGTACTCTATTAAGTAAATTATTCGTTTTTGTCATGATTTTTTCAAAAATCCCGCCAAAACCACATTACTTTATCACATAGTCTGATGATATCGCTACACAATAAGGTAGATAATTTAAAATTAAGAAATGAGTGACCTTCCAATAAAATATATCATTAAAAAAAGTCGATTAACAAATAACTATTAACTTTTAGTCAACAAATCCCAATATTCAATAGCTCTACGAGTATGTGGAATTACAATTGTACCACCAACAACATTAGCAACGCCAAAAACATCCATTATTTCATCCGTTGTAATTCCTAGTTTATAGCAGGTTTCGAGATGATATTTAACACAATCATCACATCTTAAAACCATAGACGCTACTAAACCTAACATTTCTTTTGTTTTAGAATCCAGAGCTGAATCCTGATAAGTTAAATTATCAAGACTGTAAATTCGTTTAATAATTTTATTGTCTTTTTCAAGAAGCTTTTCGTTCATCTCAGAACGATACTTACGAAATTCTTCAATTTTGCTCATAATCTTTTATTTAATCAATGTCCCTTTTAATGTTGCTGAACTAACCTCATTTATCTTCACTAATACAAAATCACCTTTCTTTACATTTTCTGCAGGAAATACGACAACTTTATTTTGCAATGTTCTGCCAAATAAAAAATCATTTGAGCGTTTAGAACATCCTTCAACAAGAACTTCATAAGTTTTTCCAATATCAGCACGATTTTTCTTTAAAGATATTTCATTTTGAAGTTTTATCATTCTGTTTAAACGTTCTACTTTTACCTTTTCAGATACATCGTCAATTAGTTTTTGAGATGCTGCCGTACCTGGTCGCACAGAATATTTAAACATAAAAGCAGAATCATACTCAACCATTTTCATCAAATCTAATGTCTCCTGAAAGTCGGTTTCTGTTTCACCAGAAAATCCACAAAAAATATCAGAAGACAATCCACAATCAGGAATTGTTTTTTTAATTTTATCCATACGTTCGAGATACCATTCTCTGGTATATTTACGATTCATATTTTTTAATACACTATTACTCCCTGATTGAACAGGAAGATGAATATGATTACAAATGTTATCATATTTTGCTATTGCTTCTATCAGTTGATCAGATATATCTTTTGGATGAGAAGTTGTAAATCGTACTCGCATATCAGGAACTTTTTCAGCAACCATAGATATCAACTTAGGAAAATCAACTTTAATGTTGTTATTTTGAAAACAATAAGAGTTTACATTTTGTCCTAAAAGTGTGACTTCTTTAAAACCTTGTTCCTGCAGACTTGCGACTTCTTTTAAAATATCCAAATAAGAGCTACTTCTTTCTCTTCCACGCGTATAAGGTACAATACAATAAGAACAAAAATTGTTACAACCACGTGTTATTGAAATAAATCCAGAAATATCATCATTATGAAATTTATGTTGAATAATTCCTGAATATGTCTCATCAATATTAAAATTCGTATCTATGGTTTTATGATTCTTATATGTTTCGTTAACTATATACGGCAAATTTCTATATGCATCCGGACCTACGACAAAATCAACAGCTTCATGTTCCAGTAGTTTTTTTGCTGCCCTTTGAGCCATACAACCAATTATTCCAACTTTAATGTTTTTTTTTCGTCTTTTGAGTCCCTTCAAAAAATCAAGTCTATTCCAAATTTTTTGCTCCGCATTTTCACGCACAGAACATGTATTTAACATTATTATGTCTGCATCATTAATTTTGATTACAGGCTCAATTTCTTTTGATTTCATTATAGATGCAACCGTTTCAGAGTCTGCAACATTCATTTGACATCCATAAGTTTCAATATATACTTTCTTATTCATTAATAAATACAAATTACAAGCTCCAAAGATACTAATAAATCCGCTCCACAGGTTTTCTAAAATATTAAAATATAAGTTTCAATCTTCTAAACATACAAAAAAATATCAACCCAAGAAATAGAGTTAAACATTAATGAAATATTATTTTTAAATTAATTTTAATAATATTCCTAATATTTCCTTATTTTTGATAAAATCTAAAATAAAAAACTATGAAAAAAACTATTTTATTTTTATTAACAGGAATCACTTTGATTGGAGCTTATGCACAAGGTGCAGGAAACTGGGCTTATCAAAATAAAAAAACAAAATCGACAGAATATGATTATGCATATGAGACATTCGGTGGAGTTGAACAAAACAATGCAAACCTATATCAATCAAATCAATATTATAATTATTATACAGCTAACGACACTGTCATTCATATTGAAGTAAAAGCCTTAATGAATGTTAAACCTGACACATATATTTTAATTCTAGGCTTATCTCAAATATCAGAAAATCTGGAAACATGTTTTGAGCTTATTGATCAACGAATTGCAAGTTTTGTTAGTGAAGGTAATATTGGCTCTGAAAATGTATATATTGATTTTGTTTCACAAACGCCAATTTTTGCGAGAGAAAAAGAGAAAAAGATTTTTAGTAAAAAATACGTAGAAGTACCAAAGGGTTTTGAAATCAAGAAAAACATACACATAAAATTTTCTGAAAGAGAATTAGCCGATAAGTATTTAAAACTTGCTGCTAAAAATGAAATATACGATATAATTCGTGTTGATTACATTGTAAATGATCATAAATCAGTTTACGACACCTTACGTAACGAATGCATCAATTTAATAAATAAATATATTACAGATTACAAAAAAATGGGAATTACTTTTGAAGCTATATACAAATCTATGGAAGAGTCTAACTCATGTACTTATCCAATATCAAGATATTCATCCTTTTCTTCGTATATGCCAACAAATTATGACCCCCTTAAAGGTGGTGAAGAAGATATGAATCTTGTAAACCCAAACGAACAAATTAATCTTTTTTATAATCGTTTACCCTATAATTATTATGATATAATTCTTAATGCTGATATTGTAGAGCCTGTTGTACAATTTTCACAAAGCGTAAAAATTAAGTTTGTATTAAAGAAAAACTAGTAAAAATAAGATGTTTTTGCATATATAAATTAATATTGTAATGATTGAAATAAGCACTATAAAAAAATATATCAAAGAATTTAAGAATAAAAAAGTTCTAATCATTGGCGATGTAATGGTTGATGCATACATGTGGGGCAAAGTAAATCGAATATCTCCTGAAGCACCTATCCCAATAGTTTCTGTTAGAGAGCGTGATTATCGTCTGGGAGGAGCAGCAAATGTTGCTCTTAATGTTTCTGCCTTAGGTGCCGAGGCTATTTTATGCTCAGTTATTGGTAAAGATGAAAAAGGAGAAGTGTTTTGTTCTCTTCTTAAAAATCAAAATCTTAGTTCAGAAGGAATTATTAAATCCAACAATCGTAGAACTACAGTAAAAACCCGAATTATAAGCAACGGACAACATCTTTTAAGAGTTGATGAGGAAGATTCACATACTCTTGACTCTAAACATAATTCTTATTTATTAGAAAAAATAACTTATTTAGTTAACAAATATGAGTTTGATGTCATTATTTTTGAAGACTATGATAAAGGAGTACTAAATAAAGTTTTAATAAATCAAATTACAAAGCTTGCAAAAGATAAAAAGATCTTTACAGCTGTTGATCCAAAAAGAAACAACTTTCTTGATTATAAAAATTGCAACTTGTTTAAACCAAACCTAAAAGAATTTAGCGAAGGGATTAATGCAAACATTAAAAATAGTAATATTACCAAATTAGAAAGTTCTGCTAGTCAATTTATTTCTGAGCAAAACATTGATATTTTATTGATTACATTATCTGAAAAAGGCGTATTTATTGCAGATAAGAAAGAAATGTTACACTTTCCAGCTGAAATAAGAGACATATCAGATGTTTCAGGAGCAGGAGACACTGTAATTAGCATCGCTAGTCTGCTTTTAGCATCAGGGGCAAATTTATCTGAAATTGCTCAAATAGCGAATATAGCAGGAGGTATAGTGTGTGAAAAAACAGGAGTAGTTCCTATAAATCCAAACGAGTTGTTTTTTTAAACACTTAATTTTTTGATTTTAATATTTGTCTAAAATAATCTAAATCTTCTGTGAATGTAATTTTTATATTATTTATATCTCCTTCAACAATATAAATAGGTTGTTCCGGATAAACTCTATTAATTATACTACAATCGTCTGTCTGTTTAAATCTATTTACTTTTTCTAATTTCTGATAGGCAGAATATATTAAGTCAAAATCAAATCCTTGAGGTGTTTGTGCCTTATAGAGTTTTTTTCTATCTGGGATAGAAATTAGTTGATTATATCCATCAGTAATATATATCGTATCCGTTGTTGACAATGCCACAGAAACAGCTTTACTATTCTGCAGTTCATCAATAACATTATCAATAATTTTTGATTTTGTATTTGGTCTTACTGCATCTTGAATCAAGACTTTAATATTATTACAATCTTTTTCAAGATTTGCAATTTGCTTTAATCCAATAAAAGATGATTCTCCTCTACTATTTCCACCTTCGATAACTGAAATAACTTTTTTAAATTTAGTCGATTTTGCAATTTGCATAGTCCTTTGAATATGTTCAGGATTACTTACAATTATAATTTTATCAATTGCTTCATGCTTATCAAAATTTGTAATACAATAATCCAAGATTGTTTTTCCATACACATCAGCAAATTGTTTTGGCAAATTATTTCCAAATCTATTTCCTGTGCCCCCAGATAATATTAATGCATAAACTATGCTTTCTTTCATAAATTTATGATAAAGTATAAGAAAAAGAAAGCTCCTTCACAGAGCTTTTCTATAATATTTTTTAGAATTGATTAATCTTTTGCAATTTCAGTATATGCAGCATTATTTAATAATGCATTTACTTCATCAGGATTTACTAATTTTATTTTAATAAGCCATCCCTCACCATAACAATCCTTATTTACTAAAGCAGGATCATCAAGTACTGCTTCGTTTACTTCAATTACTTCACCCTCAACAGGCATATAAGAATCTGATACGGTTTTAACTGCTTCAATTGTTCCAAAAGATTCTCCTTTTTCAAGAGTTTCTCCTTCTGTCTCAATTTCGACAAAAACAATATCTCCAAGATGAGTTGCTGCAAATTCAGTAATTCCTACAAAAGCCTCACCTCCTTCAACACGTAACCACTCATGTGATTCTGTGTACTTTAAATTTTCTGGAAAATTCATTGCAAATATTTTTAGTTTTATTTATTATTATTAAACACTCAAAGTAAACAATTTTTTCTTTAAGATGCAAGAGTAAATCTCAGGCTAACTCCAAAATTTGTATTAGATGTTGGATAAGTAATATTTAATGTTGGTCGATTTATTACCTGATCATAAAAAAGTCTCAAATTAAATCTATTGCTTAACACATAGTCTGCAGAGGTTTTAATAGTAAATGTTTTTTGTCCGGCAGTTGGTTGATTAAATCCTTCTTCAAGTTTCCTGATTACCGTTAAACTATTCCTTATTGAGAAATCGAATCTAACATTAAGATCACTTTTAAAATTTCTTTGTCTACCTCCGGTTTTTATAGTTATTTCGACGTCTTTAAATCGATATCCTGTACCAATAATAAACTCATCATTTTTCAACTCTGTAAGCTGATTATTACTAAAGCTCATATTTAAGTTTCTATTCTTTTTTATTTCTACTTTTGCTATATAACTATTTATCATAGTCATGTCAATAGAAATAAGTGGTGAGAATTGTTCGGTAATACTAATACCATTAATTTGATATTTTGAATAATAATTTTCCAATTCATCACGTACTATATTAAAGCCATCTCGTTCGTCATATTCATTAGACAATCTTGTCTGATATGAACCAATATTAAATGTTGATCTATATACATGATTTAAATTAACAGATCGAAATATTTTAGCCAGTTTTGGTATTTTTGATAATCCATCATAAGTAATACGCCAATTTGGTAAAGCACTTAAAATAGATGGGAATGTTTCTAAACTAACATCTGAAGCAGATTTATTTGTATATGCAGCAAGGAATGCAGGAATAAGAACATCCTGAGAAGTTTTACCATATCCTGATGGGAATCCATAAGTATCAACATTTGCAGGATCATAATCTGGCCGCTGAGAAGCTAATCTATTAGCTACAACTAACCTATTCTCATCAAACTTTGTAAATGTTGCCGAGGAATAATCTCCATCTCCCTTCATTGGCTCAAATGCTGTCCCCCAAGAAATAATGGACATAGAGAAACTACCATTGATTGTTGGATTCATTTCCATAAATCTATCATCTCCATATATTGTATCATATCCATATCTATAATATAGATTTTTATTTTCACTAAACGTATGAGTAAGATTTAAATCGACTCTTAAATCTCTTACCGGTTCTAATGAAGCACGAACATTCCAACTACGATTATGGGTTTGCATAAATGGTTGAACATTCGTAGTATCTCTGGTAACAACATTATTTGCAATTGCCCAATCTCCAAAACCAATATCCTGCCATCCCATAACAAATGGTATTGTTGGTGTTTGAACAGTTGATTGAGGTCCAAACATATCAGCATCAGCTGTATAGTTTGTCATACCCATAATATATGTTGAAGGCATATATCCAGGTAATAATGTTCCATTTGTTTCGGTAAAACCAATCGAAATATTTTTAACACTCATAACAGCAACAAGAGTATTATCAACAATAATTTTCGCAATAGACTCTTTCTTTTCTCTTTTTCCTGTAACTAACAGTACTACATCTTCTGCACTTTCTTTTGGTGTAAAAGCTGCTCTATCCTCATCAATAACTCTAATTTCGCCCTGAATATCTTTACCTTCTAATGTTGTTGCAGTAATTGTAACGTCTTCTGTTTTCAGTTTATGGGTTATTTTCTTTTCTTTATCTGCTTTGATATTCGACACCTGTTTTTCAAAAGTAACGGTTTCGATTTCTTTCTTTGGCTTCCTTCTGGATCTTCGTCCTCTATATTTTTTATTTACTTTTTCAAGATAATCTATTTTATTATATAAATTTAACAAATTAAATTGAGTATTTAAAGACATAGAATTACCATTTTGCAAAGTATTTCCCAACTTCAAAGTATCTGCCGTAATTGGACCTGCAGTCCAGTCATATGTTCCTGAATATCTTGCATTCGCAGTAATCCAATTAAGTAAAGGGATTTTATTAATTGGCAAATTATATGTTGCATTCCACTGATGATGATATTGAGTATTCCGTCCAAAACTTCTCAAATTATCTAAAATAGTATCTCTTTTTTGTTCGTAAAGTGGGTCTTCTTTATATATACGTCCCTGAGGCTCATCAATACGAGCATTATTTGTTGCTGAAAAATCAAATTTTAAATTTTTAGATAAATTATATTTAAAATCATATTGACGAATCCAATTAAAATCTTTCCTAACACTAACTGGTAAGGGTAAAGATGTATTATAAATATTTCGAAGTTGAGTCTCTCCGTATTGACGATTAATATTTGTTCGAAATGACAACTGGGAAGGCAAAAAATAGAAATTAAAATCCTTTAGTATTTTAAATGCTTTTTTATTAAACAATTTAACCTTTTTAAATGGCTCAACCATTTTTGGTGTTGCATTATAATTATAAAAGACAGCACCGGTATATATTTTATTTGTATTATATATTGTATTTACATTGCGCTGATATGTTTCATTATATCCATAACTAACGGACCAGTTTGCTAAGTCATAAATTCTTGGTTTTCCTTTTGTTTTATTGACTTTAACATTTGTAAAGTTTAAGCTTTTTCTCATAGTATAATCTTGGGCAATATGCCTTATACTATCTTTATATTCTTCTGTTAAATTAGGATCACTTAACGCGACTTTAAATGGAATATCTGGATCCAGAGGATTATATTCAGGATTTGCAACATTTTCCGAATAACCTACATACATTGGGATTCTGACATTTAATTTCTCCGGGAAGAACTTTCCTAATTCCAAATTAGATGAAACATCTACACGATTTATTTCTTCTTTTTGTCTTTCGCTAACTTTTTGGTTAATTGCACCAAAACCCGGCTTACTGGTTGCTCCAGCCACTGTAACAGAACCAAAATCAGCAAGTTTTGCAGTTATTCTAGCATTTGCAGCCCATCCACCTTTCTCATCAAAATTTGTAAGTCTAAGTTCATTTACCCACACCTCTGCACATTTAGACAATCCATCATCATCATCTGTTTGTGATGATTTTTTAGGATTACGAACACCAATCATAATTGTTTGAACATTAGATAAATTGGGATTTCCCATCACACTAACCTTTCTTTCGTCATCATACATCGTATAAATCCGGGTCAAACTAACATTAGGATCACCAGCACGAATTAAATCGTTTCGATTTTGTTTAACTAATTGAAGTAACTCAAATTCTAAATCCAAATCGTTTTCTTCAGGCCAAACTATATATCTGTCGGGAGCTTCTTCATCGAGAGTTCCATCATAATAACCCGCAGGGGTAACTTTTAATGGGATTTCATATTCATAATAGTTATTCTTATAATCAGTTCCAACCCTAATAAACAAACTAATATCTCCATCATCCAGAGCGCCCTCTCCCGGGACTTCTTCAGCATGTATAAACATTTTTAATCTCAGGTATTTCCTAACATCCAGATTTACGTTTTTATACACTGCTCTGGCATCTCCATCTTGTAATCCACAAACTTTTAACGACATTGATTGTTCATTTAACTGTCGCATTTGAGGATTCATCGGATCAATTTGACGATTAATATTTGGCGGTAAAATATAATTTACCGGAGATTTAGATGCATTTTCTTCAATATTTACAGCACTTACATCAAATGGAGTTTCTGCAAGTTCATCAACAATATATTCTCCTGGTTGCATAAACGAAGCATTGTATTTCCTCCATTCTCCCCTTACCAAGCTTAAAGTTGCAAATCGTATAATTGTTTCATCAGAAAAATTATGAAGAAATACCCTCATAAATCGTATTGATTTAAAATCTGATATATTCCCAACTCGTTTATCATAATTATATACTGGAATTTTAAACTGATACCAATTAACTTTAGATGTTTCATCATTAGCAAAATTTGCTGAGGTTTCTACTTTATCAGTAATATAATTTTCTCCAACGACAAGGTTTTCTGGACGTATAGAAACTCTATATTGAAAATAGTTTTCACTTTCACTCAAGGTATTATCTTTATTTATATCCTCTACGTTAGGAGTAGTTTGCGCACTTGTAGAATAAGACTCTGTTGAATATTCAGCAGGAGGAGAGTTACCTTCAAGTCCATTAAATAGTTTATATCTTTCTAAAATATTTACATCGTCTCCATCATAATCAGATCCTCTATAATGATGATAGTTATCAGATGATGGATCATCAATTGCTTTTTGATATGCATTTGAACTTTCTCCATAATTTGTTAATATTTGATTCAAATATCCTTCTTGAAAATATAATCTTTCATTTTCATCATTTAATCCATCAAGACCAACGTCCTGCGTTATACGAGCTTCCGGATCATTATCAAATGCGTTAACAAGTGATTGCATTAAAGGAATATATCCCCAATTTGTGGAATCTATTGGATGATCGCTAAATGGAGTTGGCAATCCCTGTTCAAATGATTTTCTCCCATCTTTTAGTACATCTTCAGAAACATCTCCAAGGTTAAAATATAAATCTCCACCACCATTAAGAGAATCCTCTACAAATGGATCCATTATCCAGAATTCAATATATTCAATATTAGATTCTTCAAAATCAGTTGTTTGCAGTTGCCTCTGAATACCTCCCCAACGAGTATGTGGATTAATGAGATTTCCATTTTCATCCATACCATTAACATCATAGTTATATGGACCTTTTTCGGAAGGATAAAAAGCTAAATTTAAAGCTACCATATTCGTAGGTATTCCTGTTGTGCTTTCTCTATTTGGGAACAATTCTTTTTCATAAATTTCTCTAACATAATGACTAGATTGATCTTCAACACTTACAGGAGATGTACTCCGATGGAAAAATGGATCGACAACATACCACGCTAGTTTTGCTCTATTATATCCATATTCAAGATCATTAATTTTCGTTGCTTCTGGAAACATTACAGAATCTGCAGGAGTACTAGCTAAAGTCCATGCAATGTAAGATTTTAAATCAAGACTTGTTTTTGTTCCTTCAAAATCATCAATATATGCATTTCCTTCTTTTTCGATAGCTTTAGAATGCCCTGGTATTAAATGTGCAAACTCTCCAGTAACAGTAATGGTTGACATTTCTTTTGTTTCAATAAAAGGAATAAAATCTATAGCTTTTGTTAAAAATGGCACTTCTGTTCGATACGAGGTATTAACTCCCCAAATTGTATTAGAAATAGGTTCATCTCCTATGCCTACTTTTTGTGTTAGAGGCTTTTCGGTAAGATTTAAAACAGTAGCTCCGACATTAAAATCTTTTGAAAACTCATAATTAAAATGAGATCCTATAAGAGTTTTTGTTTGAATATTAAACATAGAATTACTTTCTAGAGAAATACGAATTGGAGTTTTCGCTTCTAATATCCCCTGATTAATAATCTTAACTCTACCTAAATTATAGTCTACTGTATAATCTACATTTTCGGTTAACTTTTGTGCCCCTGCAGTAACAGAAACACTTCCTTGCGGAATATTTATTGCATTTAAAGAAATATCACTTCCTCCAGAGGATTTATATCTACCTTCTATTGTGAATTTATTCTTTTCAGCAATTTGCCTTGCAGTAGATTGTGTACTATCATAAAGTTCTTGAAAGACATATTGTTCTGCTTCTTCTACTAAAGCAATATCTCCATTTGTAATTTGAGATAACAAGTGGGATCCAAAAGGTTCCCTTACAGGAAATATTATTCGTCCATTATTTGTATTTACTGTATAACCATCAATAAAATCGAATATTCCATCAGGGTATGGATCAAGTTGTGAATTAAGATTATCAAGATTCATAACGGTCAATAATCTGACACTATCAATTGCTCCAGCCGGTAAATAATTTATCTCCGTTCCGGTTTTATCATTATTATAAAGAATATCTAACCAGAAATCCTCACTACCCAATTGATATGCACCAATGTTATAGATATTCTTCATCATCAGATCCCATGATTTTTGCTGTGGAGTAAATGATGTCCCTTTTATTAATTTTAAAATTAAAGCATTAGGAGCAACAATTGCTGAATTAGAGAATTCCCCGACTTTATAAACTTCTCCACCAACAGTGTACTCAAAAGCAACCGCCAGAACTTGATCTGAACTAATTGTAGAATTTAAGGAAATATAACCTAATCTTTCATTTACTGTATATTCACTAGATTGAAGCAAGCGTGCTGATTCTATTTTCTCATAATCAATTCCTCCTGTCATATTTAATCCCATTAGAGCATTTCCCACAAGATTAATATCTCTAACATCTGCAACATTTTCAGAAATATCTCCAAGTATATTAATCTCATTATCAGGTGGTGCAGTTACAAACACACCTCCATTATAATCAATTACATATTGTGATTGTAAATCATTACTATTACTTTCTCCCAAATCAGAAAATGCAACAATGTTTCTGGAATTATCAAAATTTCCTGTTTTATTTGTTACCCAAACTTCTATACGAGTAATATTTATTCCACTACTTATAACCGGCAATCCTGCTAAAGCATTATCATAATTTTCTTTAAAAAAATGTGATAGGAAAAAGTGTTTATTGCTTTCGTATTGATCTGCTTTTATTTCAAATTCCTTAGTTTGGGCTCCACCTTCAACTTCAATAACAGATGATTCTCCTTTTTGCTGAGAAAAGATTGTTGTAACTGTTAATTTTCCAAATTTTGCTTCCGTTTTTAATCCAAATAAACTTTGACTACCCGAAATAAGTGTTCCTGTTAAAGGTAATGAAACATTTCCTGCTTCAATTTTCTGAAGTATTTCATCTTCATGACCAGTATATTCAAGTTTAACAGAATTTTCAAAATCGAATGCAGCCTCAGTATCATATTGAACATTTATTTTCATTTTATCTCCAATCTGACCTACAACGTTCATTTGGATTTTTTCATTAAAATCAAATGTTGTTGTCCTTTGCATTTTTACAGGTAAAGACGGATTGTCAACTTTAGAAATATTTAAGCCAAAACTAAGCTCTGCAGATCCCTGAGGTTTAATATCAATTACATTCCCTCCAAATATCCTGTCAAATATTTCTCCTCCTACTTCCAATTTAGGAATAAGAGTTTCACGACTTTCCGAAATATCACTTTTAGATCTTTGACGCCAATACCCATTCATTGCTTTGTCAAAATCATATTCAAGATACTCATCAAATGTTACAGAGAACGGTGTTTCAATAATATCATCTCCAAGTTTTTTTATAAAAATATACTCATCAGTTTCGGGATCATAAACAACTTCTGTTTGAATTTCACTTGGATTTTCCCCATATAATGGACTATTATCATTATTTTGAGTTGGATTTATATTCTCATCTGGAATTGGATAAGGGAGTGTAATGTCTTTAATTGTATCATCTACATGAACATTATTATCTTTTGGGATGGCATAACCTCCCATATAATCATTTATACTTGCATTTGATGGAAAAATTATTGATATTAGACTTATAATTAATCCCCCAAAAAATGTATATTTAAATATCTTTTCTATCAACGTTCTGTCTTTACAAATAATTCAATGCCAATTTAACTACTTCTTCTAAAGTAAGTTTGTCACCATTCTTTAATATTTTTTTCAACACTTTCTCAATAGCAGATTTCGAAAAACCCAACATCTGTAATGCACTTAACGCATCTTTATGTAAAGTATTGTTTTGTTCACCAAAAATTTGATTAATTTCTATATCAGATTCTGAAATCTTATCTTTTAAATCAATAATTATTCTTTGTGCTGTTTTTGTACCAATTCCTTTTACACTTTTTAACAAGTCAACATTGTTAGACGAAATTGCTAATATTAATTCTTCAGAATTAACTGATGATAATATTAGTCGAGCTGTATTTGCACCCACACCATTTACTGTAATAAGAAGTCTAAATAATTCTCTTTCTTGCTTATTATAAAATCCAAATAAAGATCTGGAGTCTTCTCTTATTATTTCATGTATCAATAATTGGCATTCCTGCCCTTTTTTTAATTGACTAAAAGTGTTTAGGCTTATATTTATATGATAACCAATCCCTCCTGTTTCTAGAACTGCATAAGTTGGTGATATCTCTGTAACATATCCATTTATATATTCAAACATTCTTTCTCAAGTTTGATTTTCCGTTTGCAAAAATATAAAACATATTTAATTGTTCAACGTTTTTATATAATATATGTGTAAACGATAAAATATTTGAATTATTTCCTAAATACCGGATATCTTCATTTTTTACTATTTTTGTCATATAAAAATCAATATTTTTGATTATGTTTTGACAACAAAAAGCACTAATTTTTGTTTTATTATCAAACAGTATATAAATATGAAAACAAAAGTTATCAAAGAATATACAAATGGAGAAATAACAGTAAAATGGCAAGCGGATGAGTGTATACATGCTACAACATGTTTTAAAATGTTACCTGAAGTATTTAAACCTACAGAAAGACCATGGGTAAAAATGGATGGAGCATCAACAAAAAAAATAATAAAAACTGTTGAGGCTTGTCCTACAAATGCACTAACTTGGCAATATAATGATAGTACTAACAATAAAAGAAATATAGTAATGGAAAAGGATAAACAAGAAAAAAAGAAAATTACACTATTTAAAAATGGGCCTTTACATGTGCCTTCTGACGTTGATATTATTGATGGAGATGGGAAAACACTAAAGCCTAACGAAGATAAATATATTTGTAGATGTGGCCATTCTAAAAACAAGCCATTTTGTGATGGTTCACATATGACTACCGGGTTTAAAGAGTAGTATATAGAGTGAGCTAAAGTGAGCTAAAGTGACTAGAGTGAGCTAAAGTGACTAGAGTGACTAAAGTGAGCTAGAGTGACTAAAGTGAGCTAGAGTGAGCTAGAGTGAGCTAGAGTGACTAGAGTGAGCTAAAGTGACTAGATTACTTAAAGTTAAAACAAAACAACAATGGTAAATATAGATAAGAGTAAACCAGTTATGGTAACAGGAGCAACAGGTTATGTTGCAGGATGGCTGGTAAAAAAACTTTTAGATGAGGGCATTACTGTACATGCACCTGTAAGAGATCCTAATAACAAAATAAAAATAAATCATCTCCAAAAACTTTCAGATGAAAGCGGAACAGAAATAAAATTTTTCAAAGCAGACCTTCTAAAAAAAGGGAGTTATGAAGCTTCTATGGAAAATTGTCAAGTAGTTTTTCATACAGCATCTCCTTTCACAAGCAAGATAAAAAATCCTCAAAAAGAGTTAATTGATCCTGCATTAAAAGGAACCAGAAATGTTTTAGATTCTGTAAATAAATCAAATACAGTAAAAAGGGTTGTTTTAACAAGCAGTGTTGCTGCAATAGTTGGTGACACAAAAGACATACAGGATTTACCACAAAAAATTGCTACAGAAAAAAATTGGAATGTTTCGTCAACTCTCAAGCATCAACCATATAGTTATTCCAAAACACTTGCTGAAAAAGAAGCATGGAAAATCAATAAGGCACAAAATAATTGGGATCTTGTAGTAATTAATCCTACTCTTGTATTAGGACCTGGCATAAATCCTAATATTACATCCGAAAGTTTTAATCTAATGAAACAACTTGGAGATGGTAGTATGGGTATAGGTGTGCCTGATTTTGAAATTGGATTAGTTGATGTTAGAGATCTGGCTATTGCGCATTTTAATGTTGCATTTAAACCTGATTCAAAAGGAAGACACTTAATAAATGCCGAATCAAAAACATTTCTTCAAATGGCAGATATGCTTAGAGAAAATTATGGCGACAAATTGAAACTACCCAAAAAGAAACTCCCAAACTGGATAGTTATATTAGCAGCACCAATAATTGGTCAAAAAAGAAAAATGCTTACAAGAAATCTTGGCTATCCATGGACAGTTGATAATAGAAAAAGTATTGAAAAATTAAATATTAAGTATCGTCCAATAAAAGAAAGTATAAATGATTTTTTTGATCAAATGTATGAAAATGGAGCTTTTAAAAAATAATTAAATATCTTTCATTCGTCTTTGCTTTTTCTCTGATCTTTCTCTTTTTTCCTTTAGGCGTTTCTCAACAGAAACTTTAGATGGTTTTGTGTTTTTTCTTTTTTTATGAATCTTCAACGCTTTATTTACTAATTGATAAAATCTCGTTAAAACTTTTTCTTTATTTTTTAATTGTGACCGTTCTTCCTGCCCAAATAAATACAAAATACCATCATTGTTTATTCTAGATTTCAGTCTAATTAATATTAGTTGTTTATGCTCTTCTGAAAGAATTTTAGATTTAGAAACATCGAATCGCAATTCAACACGAGAATTTACCTTATTAACACTCTGACCTCCAGGACCTCCAGCACGAGAAAAAGAGAAAACCAATTCTGTATCCAAACTACCATATCCAATAATTGGGTAATCCATTATCTAAGAGGGTTAAGTAAATATTCTAAACCATTAAGTCTAATCTCATACATTGTATTCAAGAGCATACCAAGATTACCAGCAGGAAAACCCTTACTTTGATACCAAACAAGATAATATTCAGGCAAATCACAAATTTTACGTCCTTTGTACTTACCGTAAGGCATTAGCGTTGAAACTAATTGTAAAAGTACTTCTTTATCCACTTTTTGTACAAAGATAATGAAAAAAGGATAGAAGACGAATACTTCTAAAAAAGCAATCCTTTTATTGCAAAACAGTTTATTCCTCTAACAATACTTTAGCCTTCTGTCTTCTTGGCACTTTTTTTGAAGAAAATTTCATATCTTCGTAAAAAATTAGATATCATGAAAAAACTTATACTTATTTTATCAATCATTTTTGTTGCAGGAACGGTATTTTCTCAAGAAATTGAATCTCACAAACCAATGGGACGTTGGTCTTATAAAATATTAACAAAACGAATAGAAAAATCTAAAAAAGATGAGAGAAGAATGAAAAAAGGTGTGCGCATCATAAAAAGAAAGCACATTTCTTCTAATCAAATTTATAAACTTTCTTTACTTTTTAACGAAGACGAATATCGTTTAGGTTTTGTAAAAGGGTCTTACCCTAATATTACAGACAAATCTAATGCAATAATCGTTTGTGATGGTTTTGAAAAATTTTCGCACCAAACAATTCTATGGGAATATATTCAAAAAGAAAATAAAAAGTACGGTATTGAACCAACAGATATTGCTTCTTATCAAGATTATTTAGAAATGCGTGACAGAAAAAAAGACAAACAATACGATAAGGATAAAGACAAAGATAAAATATCAAATAATGATAATATTACAGAAAATTCAAATTCAAATAGTGAAACTAACAATACAGAAGAAAAAGTGATAGAAACCAAAAACATTGAACCTGAAAATAATAATAACAACACCCCAAACGAGCCTAGTAAAGAAACTCCCAGTAATGACACAGATAACAAGAAACCTCATATAACTTTTCCGGATGCTCACGCATATACCGGCATAAACAAAGGCTGTAACGGGTTTTTAGGTGAAAAACAATTTTTGGCTTTTGCAAACAGCGTTGCTCAATTTGAAGATGATGAAGAAAAAGCAAAGATTTGCATGGAATATGTCCATACATATTGTTTTACAACCGAACAAGTAATGAAATTAGGAATAATAATAAATCAAGAAACATACAGATATGTTTTTTTTAAAACAGCATATGAAAAAGTTTATGATAAAGATAATTTTTTGCATGTCAAACAACTGCTGACAAACAATAAGTTTATTACTGGAATTAATGAAATATATGAAGTACCACAAAGTGAAAAGCCAAAAACTACTGATAAAAATGATAAAGAAAATTCATGCATATTAAAAGACAATGATTTTCAGCAAATAAAACATGATATACGTAAAGAATCTTTTTCTACATCAAGGCTTGAAATTGCAAAAGTGTTAGTAAAACAATATGCTTGCATTTCATCTGAGCAAGTAAAATCACTTTTATCCTTGTTCTCTTTAGAAGCTGACAAATTAGATTTTGCTTCATTTGCTTATAAATATACTTTAGATCAAAAAAACTATACTCTAGTTAGAGATTTTTTTACATCACAAGAAAGTAAAGACAAAATTCTTAAAATTATGTCTGGAGAATAAA